>SHXT01000003.1 GCA_009693175.1 Candidatus Methylopumilus sp. | reverse complement strand
AGCAATTGAAAATGATCAGTATCATATTTGGGAGGCGTCGTTAAATAAAGCAAGTCACATCACTGCAATTTTATTCAAAGCAAAATACGTAAAAAAATGTATTTTAATTAAACCTCAATTACAGAATGATGGGCGTGTATCTTTTCATGAGAGCATCATCAAGCCGAGCAGTTGGTTTTGGGAGTCTTTATTAAAGTATAAAAAAGTTTATATGGATGTGATCTTAGCTTCCCTTGTGGTTAATATCTTATCCATTTTTAGCTCACTCTTTGCCATGAACGTATATGACCGTGTCATCCCTAATCAAGCACATGAAACTTTATGGGCACTTGCGATAGGGGTTTTCATTGCCTATATCTTTGATATTTTATTAAGGACACTTAGAAGTTATTTTGTTGATACAGCTAGTAAACAAGGCGACAATGAAATTTCAGCGATGTTATTTGAGCGCTTGATGGGGCTTCGTTTAGAACATAGACCAGCATCGTCAGGCAGCATGGCCAATACGTTAAAAGAGTTTGACTCGTTAAGAGATTTCTTTACCTCAGCGACGTTATTGTCAGTTGTGGATTTGCCTTTTGTGTTTATTTTTATTTTGGTCATTGGATGGATTGGTGGATTATTATTTCTAGTGCCACTCATCGCGATTCCACTCATCATCTTTGCAGGTTTAATTTTTCAGCCAGCTTTAGAGCGTGCGATGAATTTAAATTTAAGCGAAGCCTCACAAAAACATGGTCTACTGATTGAGAGTATTAGTAATATGGAAACTATCAAAAGTTTATCGACCGAAGGATACTTTCAGAATAAATGGGAATCTATTTTAGAAGCGAGCTCAGCGAGTAGTTTCCGTTCTAAATTTTTAGCGACCATGATTATTAATATGACAAGTTTTATTCAGCAAGTCGCCTACGTCCTTATTATTATCATAGGTGTCTATCTCATCGAAAAAAATACACTGACGATGGGTGGGCTCGTGGCCTGCTCCATCCTCGCAAGTAGAGCGATGGCACCTTTAGCACAGATTTCTTCCCTTCTTATACGTTTTCAAACCGCAAGCCATGCCTTACGTAATTTAAATAAACTTATCGCAAGTGAGCAAGAAAGGCCTAACAATAAAAAATTTCTCCATCGAGCTGCATTTGATGGAGGGATTGAGTTTGCTAAAGTCGACTTTAATTATCCTCAACAAAGCGTCAAAAGCCTCGAAAATATTTCTTTCAATATTAAGCCAGGTGACAAGGTTGCCATACTCGGTCGCGTGGGATCGGGTAAAACGACACTCTTAAAATTAATATTAGGATTATATAGACCGCAATCCGGATCTATCCTGATTGATGGCATTGATCAGAATCAAATTGATCCTATCGACTTAAGATCGAATATGGGTTACGTCGATCAAGATGCTAAACTTTTTTATGGAACCCTTCGAGAAAATATTGCTATTGTAAAACCAGATGCAACTGACGCCATGATTCTTGAAGTGGCTAAGATAGCAGGTGTAGAGGAATTTGCTAAATTGCATCCACTAGGCTATGAAATGAAAATTGGCGAAGGCGGTCTCGGCCTTTCCGGAGGACAAAGACAGGCGGTCGCGATTGCACGAGCGCTTTTATTAAATCCACAAATTATCTTAATGGATGAACCCACCTCAGGTATGGATACTGTTGCGGAAAGTCACTTTATAAAAAACATGCATACATTTTTAGATAAACGCACACTTTTATTTGTCACCCATAAGTCATCCATGATGGCCATAGTTGATAAAATTATCTTAATAGATGCAGGAAAAGTTGTAGCCTTTGGCGCGCGTGATGAAGTTTTAAAAAAATTGATGGTGACTAATGACGCATAATCATGGATATGAAAAAAAAATTACCACAATTAAGTGATGTATTTTTTGAGCGACTCAATAGTTTTATCGAGATTGAGTCTTCCAGAGCCTTATTTTATTTAATTGTTATTTTCTTTCTTGTAGCTTTGGTGTGGGGGGCTTTTGCCATGCTCGATGAGGTGACTGTGGGATTGGGCAAAATTGTACCATCAAGTCAGATTCAAATTATTCAGAATTTAGAAGGCGGCATTCTTACTGAACTAAGCGTGCATGAAGGTGAAGTTGTAAAAAAAGATCAGGTGTTAGTGCGCCTCTCGGATACTAAAAGCACCGCCAATTATAAAGAAGGTAGAAAACGTTACTTAGCTTTTCTTGCAGCTAATGCGCGATTGTTTGCTCAGTCTAATGGGCATGATAAGGTCGCTTTCCCGCCTGAAGTTTTAGATGAGGCAAGTGACTCCGTTAAGATTGAAACACAACTCTTTCAATCGCAGATGAAATCATTTGATGAATCTATCAGTTTTTTAAGTAAGAGCTATCGACTTGCCAATGAAGAGTTACAAAAAACAAAACCTCTCCTTGCTAAAGGTGCTGCGTCTGAAGTTGAAATTATAAGACTTGAGCGACAGGTCAATGACTTGAAAGGGCAGATCGAAGATAAGAAGAATAAATTTAAAGCCGATGCACAAGCTGAGCACAATAAAAATCAATTAGAAATTCAAGGTTTAGAACAAAGCAATATTTATTCTGCCGATCAATTGACACGTACCATTATTAAATCGCCGGTGAATGGAGCAGTTAAAAAATTACATATCGCGACCTTAGGTGGTGTGATTCAACCAGGCATGAACATTATGGAAATTGTGCCCATCGAAGATAATTTATTGGTTGAAGCAAAAGTTAAACCGAATGACATTGCTTTTTTAAAAATAGGACAAGAAGCTACGGTGAAAGTCTCAGCTTACGATTTTTCTACTTATGGTGGCATCAAAGGTATTCTTGAGCAGATTAGCGCCGACACAATCATTGATGAAAAAACGGGCGACAGTTATTTCTTAATTAAGGTAAGAACAGATAAGAATTATATCGTGAGAGATGAAAAACATTTGCCCATCATTCCTGGTATGACAGCTGAAGTCGATGTGCTCACGGGTCGCAAATCTGTTTTAAGTTATTTAATGAAGCCTTTACTTAAAACTAAACAAAACGCTTTAAGAGAGCGTTAACATTTTACTCAATCATCGCGCGTAATTTTTTAGGCCCCTGTTTAGCTAAAAAATCCCAAACAGAAGCTGGCAATAGACGCATGAGTTTGCCAACGATATTCATTTGCCATGGAATGATAATAAATTTCTTCTTACGATCAATTGCTTTTATAAAAAGGTTTACTGCTTCATCAACGTCTAAGATAAATGGCATAGCGAAAGTATTACCGCTTGTCATTGGTGTTTTGATATAACCAGGGGCAATGGTGGTGACTTGAATATTGTGAGGTAACATTTCAATACGCATGCTCTCAAGATAATTTATAAGTGCTGCTTTAGATGCACTGTAAGCACCGGAGCCAGGTAAACCTCTAATCCCTGCAACACTCGCAATACCTACAAATTGACCATGTTGACGTTTTTTAAATGCTTTGATAAAAGGTAAAAAAGTATGCATGACGCCATAGAGATTGATATCGATCACACGTTTGAAAGTGACAAGGTCTTCTCTTTCGCTATTCAATGTACCGGTACTAACTCCTGCATTCGCAATGACAATATCAGGTACACCCATTTTCTTGATGTGACGCTCTATGGCATGATGCAATTGATGTTCGCTAGAAACATCGACTGCATAAATAGATGATGGGGTATTAAGGGAGCGTTGCAGTTTTTCGAGTAGTGATTTTCTTCGACCGACTAAACCTAATGTGGCACCTCGACGACTATATTCTCGTGCAAGTGCTTCACCAATACCGCTGGTAGCACCGGTGATAAAGACGTGTAATGGCTTATCTTTTATTTTTTATCTTTCCTAATGTTTGCGATGATATCGTCAGCAAGCTTAAGCGCTTCGTTATTGCCTCCAGCCATGGTACTTGAAGTGATATATTTTCCATCAATGACTAAACTAGGCACACCGGTAGCACCAGTAGTTCTAAAAATTTGTGCTGCTTTATTCAGCGTGGCATTGATTGAGAAAGAATTAAACGCGTCATCAACTTTTTTACGATCAAGACCTGATTTTAAAGTCACCCATTCAAGGATGGCTTTTTCGTCAGCAGGGTTAAGTGTTTTTTCTTTATGCACTGCATCATAGATAGCTGTATGTAATTTTTCACTGACGCCTAATGTGTCCATCGCGTAAAAAGCTTTTGCCATGTGAGCCCATTCTGGACGAGGGATAGCAGGCACTCGTTTAAAATATACATCCTTAGGTAATTTTTTGACCCACTCATTAAGGATGGGATCTATTTGATAGCAGTGAATACAGCCATACCAAAAAAGCTCCATGACTTCGATTTTATTTTTGTTGTCGGTAGGGATCACTTGAACGGTTTTTTCAAAGTTAGTCCCCATCTGTGGCTCAGCGGCAAAAATAGGAAAAGATAAAAACATTAAAAGTGTTAGAAGTGATTTTTTCATATGCGCTCCTTAAAGATTTTTATTATTATTGGTTAGAGCAGCTTTCACCAAAATAGGTTTAAAATTATTTTTGATTAAGTCATTTTTAATTTGCATGACCTGCGCGACATCCGTTATAGGCCCTACTCTCACCTTATGTGAAATTTCATTATTGGGTAGCGGTGTCGTGAGAATAACAGCTTCAAAACCTAGAAGGGCTAACTTAGCCTTCATATTATCGGCATCTTTTTCAGATGAAAATGCACCGATCTGAAAGAAATAAACTTCTTTAGCGGGAATCACTGCTGGATTCTTAAGCTCTTGTGTCGCATCTTTGTCACTCGTCTCTTTATCACCATTAGGTAAGATATTATAAAAATCGAATTTAGTCGGCTGATCTTGCAGAGCATTTTCATTATCCATGTTAGGGGTTGCAGCGCCTTGAATTTCAATGCATGATCCATTGGTGTCTTTACTTATAAAAGGACTTTTACCATTGGCAATAAATACGGTGATACCAATCGATAAGCCGATGCCTACCAGAATGCCCATAAAGAGACCGTTGACAAAAGAACTACCTGATTTACCTTTTTCCATATCTTCCTTTTTAAATTACATTTTATCCGGAGCGTTGACGCCGAGTAGGTTAAGTCCATTTTTTAAAACAATTTGTGTGGCTTTGATGAGACTTAAGTGCTGAAGCTTTTCATGTTCATTGGCGACCAAAAACTTGGTGTCATTATAATAGCTATGAAGATCAGCCGCACAGTCTTTTAAATAATTCGCAATGGTATGAGGGGCTAGTTCAAGGCTTGCGTGTAATACCATTTCAGGAAATTCATTCAAGCGTTTAATCAGAATAAGCTCTTGTGTTGAATCAAGACCCTTTAAATCGATATCTTGTAATGCGTCTAATTTTCCACCCCACTGTTTTAATACACCTTCAATGCGTGCATGTGCATATTGAATGTAATACACAGGGTTATCTGAATTCTGTGTTTTGGCGAGGTCAATATCAAACACCAATTGTGAGTCAGATTTTCTAGCGACTAAAAAATAACGTGTCGCGTCACAACCGACTTCATCAATGAGATCGCGCAAAGTGACATAAGTGCCAGCGCGTTTTGAAAGCTTAACCTCTTCACCGCCCTTCATGACCGTGATCATTTGATGGAGTACATATTCAGGGTAAGTGTCTGGAATACCCACTTTTAAAGCTTGAAGTCCTGCACGCACTCTCGTAATTGTACTGTGATGATCAGAACCTTGTTCGTTAATGACACGTTTGAAACCACGCTCCCATTTATTGAGGTGGTAGGTAATATCAGGAATAAAATAGGTATAACTACCATCAGATTTTTTCATCACACGATTTTTGTCATCACCAAAATCAGTGGTTTTTAACCAAAGCGCATTGTCCTCTTCATAGGTAAACCCATTTTTAATAAGTTGGTTAACAACTTTTTCAATGTAACCATGTTGATAAAAAGAAGATTCTAAAGTGAAGACGTCAAATTGAATGTGGAAAGCATTTAAATCTTGATCTTGCTCTTGTCTTAAATAAGCGACACTGAATGCTCGAATAGATGCGAGGTCATCGATATTGCCTGACGCATGAATCGTTTTTCCTTCACACGTAATGACACTTTTATTTAAGAATGCATTGGCAATGTCGACAATGTATTCACCGCGATAACCATCTTCAGGAAATGCAGGATCCGATGGATCTATATGGTGACATCGTGCATGCACTGATTTTGTGAGGTTATCAATCTGCGCACCGGTATCGTTATAATAAAATTCACGCGTGACATCCCAGCCATTAAATTTTAAAATTCTTGCTAATGAATCACCAATGGCAGCGCCTCGACCATGTCCCACATGAAGTGGTCCAGTGGGATTCGCTGATACAAATTCGATCTGGACTTTTTGAGGGTGACCTTTGTCATCATGACCTGAAGTATTTTGTCCGTAAGTCAGAGGATTCTTTAAAATCTCATGGATAATAAAGGTGCGCGCTTTTTCACTTAAATAAAAATTAATAAAGCCAGCGCCCGCAATTTCTACTTTTTCAATGAAAGGTGATTTCGGTAACTTCTCAATAATGAGACTTGCCAATTCACGTGGATTTTTTTTCATAGGTTTAGCTAACATCATTGCTAAGTTGGTAGAAAAATCACCATGCTCAATCGATTTTGGCCGATCCATTTGAATAGAATTAGCTAAAATCTCAGGATGTATAGATTGTGCCACGGGCAACAATAATTGTAAGAGATGTGATTTCACGTCTTAGAATGATAGATAAATTATAAAGCGTTTATTTTAACTTAAATTGATAGGCTCCCCTTAAAAACTAAAACTATGACAGAAGCATTCCATATCTTAAAAGTTGCCCTCGATGTGCCATTAGATCGTGTCTTCGATTATTCGACCGATCGTATGGACGCTAAAATAGGTCAGTATGTGGTGGTACCTTTTGGGCCTCGCAAAATGGTAGGGGTCGTGGTGGGTATCGCAAACCAATCGACTATCGAAGCTAAGAAATTAAAATCGATTATTCGCTTAGATGATGAGATCATTTTTGATGAAGCAAGTTTTAAGCTTTTTCAATTTTGTAGCCAGTATTATCACTATCCTTTAGGTCAAACAATTTTATCTGCGGTACCGTCGCGTTTAAAACAGACGGATAAAAAAGCAATGGCGAAAAAATATCTTTACCGCTTAACACCCAAGGCCATTCAATTAGGCGTTGATCATTTATCACTTCGACAAACTATTTTAAAAAGAATTGTGATGGCACTCATTGATGCGACTTTACTTGATGAGGCAAGTCTTCGCTCTATAAGTCCTACTTGGAAGAAAGCCATGGAGACTTTAGACGGCATGGGTTGGATTGAAAAAGAAGAAGTAAAATTAGAAGATGCTCGTGATTTAACAAAAGCTACGATACCTTCACTTAATGAAGATCAACAAGCAGCATTCGACGCGATATTAAAAACGAAAGATCGTTTTCATCCCTGGCTACTTTTTGGCATTACAGGTAGCGGAAAAACAGAAGTTTATATTCGTTTAATCGAAGAGTCATTAAAAAAAGAAAATGCCCAGGTGCTGGTGTTGGTGCCAGAAATAAATTTAACACCACAACTCGAGAGTCGTTTCAGATCGCGTTTTCAAAAATTTTCTTTGGTGACTCTGCATAGCCATTTGACGGATAACGAACGTCTTACGCATTGGAGATTAGCTAAAGGAGGTAAAGCACATATTGTGATCGGCACACGTTTAAGTGTGTTTACACCGATGCCGCATTTATCTCTCATCATCATTGACGAAGAGCATGATGCATCCTTTAAACAACAAGAAGGTTTACGTTATCACGCACGTGATGTCGCGATTTTTCGTGCTAAGTCAGAAAATATTCCGATTGTGATGGGCACCGCTACACCATCGCTTGAAACTTGGTTTAATGCGTTACATACAAAAGATGTTAAAAAATTTGGATTTTTAAAACTCACATCGCGTGCAGTTGAAGCATCTAAATTACCCAACATTCAATGCATCGACATTGCAAAGTCAAACACTATCAAAGGGTTTTCGCCTTATTTAATTGAGGCCATGCGTGATCGCTTAACAAAACAAGAACAAAGTCTTATCTTTATTAATAGGCGTGGATTTGCACCGGTACTTTTATGTGCATCGTGTCAGTGGACTGGACGTTGTCATCGTTGCAGCAGTCGTTTGGTTGTGCATTTAAATCAAAAACGTTTGCGTTGTCATCACTGCGGGCATGATGAAAAAATGCCACTGCAATGTCCATCATGTGGCAATACCGATCTTTATCCGACAGGGTTGGGCACGCAACGTATTGAAGAAACTTTAAAAGAATTTTTTCCAGAAGCGCGTATCTTAAGAGTGGATCGTGATTCGACGAGAACAAAAGAAGCGCTCAATGATTTATTTTTAAATATGAAAAATCGCAAGATTGATATCTTGATTGGCACACAAATGCTATCCAAAGGCCACGACTTTCCTCAATTAAGTTTAGTCGGTGTCTTGGATACTGATCAGGCTTTATATAGTCCTGACTTCAGAGCAAGTGAGCGTTTGTTTTCACAATTGATGCAGGTGAGCGGGCGTGCAGGGAGATCGCATATTAAAGGTGAAGTTTATATTCAAACGGCATTTCCTAATCACCCATTATTTGCCGCGTTAAAAACGCATGATTACGAGCATTTCGCGCATGAACTTTTAAAAGAAAGAGAATTAGCTGAGTTAACCCCTTTCGCATTTTTAGTGCTTTTAAAAGGGGAGGCACATCAACTCACACACGTGATGCAATTTTTAAATGATGCGATGGAAAAAGCAAGATCGTTAAGTAATCAGGTGACCGTGTATCATCCGGTGCGTCCTATCATGGAGCGCTTAAAAGGCATGGAACGTGCACAACTTGTTTTGCAAGCGACTTCACGCGGAGCCTTACAGAAACTTTTAGATGACTGGGTACCTTATTTACGTGAAAACAAATTAGGTCAAAAAGTCAAATGGGTGGTAGATGTGGATCCCATCGAGTTTTAAGTTTTGCTATGAGTGAAGCTTCAATCCAACTAAAATAGAGTTTTAAGATATTGGGCGGGTGTAATTCAATGGCAGAATGTGAGCTTCCCAAGCTCAATACGCGGGTTCGATTCCCGTCACCCGCTCCAACAACATAAAGATAGTTATGAAAAAAAATCCTCCTTGTGTGATGACTTTCTCGGCGACCGATCCGACATGTGGCGCTGGACTTCAAGCGGACGTTTTAACTTTGGCGAGTTTAGGCTGCCATCCTTTATCCGTGACGACCGCGATCACAGTGCAAGATACATCGGGTGTTGAAAGCATGATGGCTTTTGATGCCGATTGGGTAAACGATCAAGCACGCGCCCTTCTAGAAGACATGGAAATCGCAGCATTTAAATTAGGTTTATTGGGAAGTGTTGAAACGATCGCAATGATTGCAGAAATTGTTGCGGATTATCCTCATGTGCCACTCATCATGGATCCCGTATTAGCTTCGGGTCGAGGCGATGTCTTAGTGACAAATGACATGATCAACGCGATGTCAGATCTTTTGTTATCTCAAGCAACGCTCATTACACCGAATAGCATTGAAGCAAGACGCTTGGCTTTTAAAGACAGTGATGATTTTGGCGATGCAAGTTTAGATGAGTGTGCTGAAAGACTTATCAATACAGGCTGTCAGGAAGTGTTAATTACAGGAGCACATGAAATCACGACTGAAGTGATTAATACTTTATATAATGAGCATGGAAAAATAAAAAGTTATAACTGGGAGCGATTGGTAGGCAGTTATCACGGCTCAGGCTGCACTTTGGCTTCAGCCATTGCAGGTTGTATGGCTTTAGGGTCATCACTCGAAGAAGCGATTCAAGAGGGACAACGATTTACTTGGCAATCTTTAAAGCATGGATTTAAGCCCGGTATGGGGCAATTTATTCCAGATCGACTTTTTTGGGCCCATGATGACGATTTGGAATATGCACGATTCATTCACCATTAGAGGTTTATACGCTGTCACCCCGGATACAGCGGATTTAGATAGCCTTATTCAAAAAACAGAATTAGCCATTGAAGGTGGGGTAACCATTATTCAATATCGCAGCAAAATACATGATCATGTCGTTAAAATGCAGCAATGTGATGCTATCTTACGTCTTTGTTCTAATTACGATGTTTTATGCATTGTGAACGATGATGTCGATTTATGTCGCGCGTTAGGTGCCCACGGGGTTCATTTAGGTAAAACTGATAAGAGCATTGAAGAAGCAAGGCTGATATTAGGTCCCGATGCGATGATTGGCGTTTCTTGCTACAACGAATTACCTCGGGCCCTGCACGCGGAATCTTTAAATGCGAGTTACGTAGCCTTCGGTGCCGTCTATCCAACGCTCACAAAACCCTATGCACCCAGGGTAAGCTTAGATTTCTTAAAAGAAGCGCGTTTAAAAATAGACATTCCTATCGTTGCAATTGGTGGCATTGATGTGAATAATGCTAAGGATGTAATCAAGACAGGTATAGACGCGATCGCTGTCATTACCAGTCTTTATGAAGCTAACTCTATTAAGGAAACTGCAGAAACATTGTCATCTATGTTTCATTAAATCATCATGAGTCAAAATAAAAGTCTTTTCGAACGCTCACAAAAAGTGATCCCAGGAGGCGTCAATTCCCCTGTGCGCGCTTTTAAATCGGTAGGCGGCACACCCATTTTCTTTAAAAAAGGATTAGGCAGTAAGTTATGGGACGAAGATGGTCGAGAGTACATCGATTACATCAATTCATGGGGCCCCATGATTTTAGGCCATGCCCATCCTGAGGTTATTAAGGCCGTGCAAGAAGCTTCGTTTGATAGCTTGTCATTTGGTGCACCGACTCAACGTGAGCTTGAGATGGCGGAGTTACTTGTGAAACTTATGCCAAGTATTGAGCAGGTGAGGCTTACAAGCTCTGGGACTGAAGCCACCATGAGTGCAATTCGTGTTGCACGCGGATTTACTAAAAGAGATACCTTGGTTAAATTTGAAGGTTGTTACCACGGACATTCAGACGCACTGCTTGTTAAAGCAGGCTCAGGATTACTTACCTTTGGGGAACCAAGTTCAGCAGGCGTTCCAGAAGATGTCGCAAAACATACATTAACCCTTCCTTATAATGATGTGGAGGCTTTAAAAAAACTTTTTAAAGAAAAAGGTGACACGATTGCAACGGTCATCATTGAGCCGGTTGTGGGCAATATGAATCTTATTGTTCCGCATATGGAATTCTTAAAAACTTTGCGTGAACTTTGTACGCAACATGGCGCGATTTTAATTTTTGATGAGGTGATGACAGGCTTTAGAGTTGCTTTAGGTGGGGCACAAGCGCTCTATGGCATCACACCTGATTTAACGACATTAGGTAAAGTGATAGGCGGTGGATTACCCGTGGGTGCATTTGGTGGACGACGTGACATTATGCAATGCTTGGCTCCCCTAGGTCCGGTCTATCAAGCAGGCACATTGTCTGGGAACCCTGTGGCTGTTGCAGCAGGCTTAGCGACCTTAAAACAAATTCAAGCGCAACACTTTTATGAAGAGTTAACTTCTAAAACCAAATCGCTGGTAGATGGTTTAGTGAAAGCCGCACAAGATCTCGGTGTGGCATTTAGTGCACAATCGGTCGGTGGCATGTTTGGCATTTACTTTAGTGAAAAAGCACCAACAAGCTTTGATGAAATTATGAAAAGTAATAAAGATCAGTTCAATCAATTCTTTCATCACATGTTGCAATCAGGTTTTTATTTTGGCCCTTCAGCATTTGAAGCAGGCTTTGTCTCTCAAGCGCATAGCGCAGAGGATATTCATCAAACAATTGAGGCGGCGAAAGAAGTTTTTCAAGCCCTTAAATAATCCTAAAAACTACGGTCATTTTTCTTAATAAATGTTGAATTACAAGACGTTAGGCATTATTATTGAAGGTTCCGTTTAACCTTTTGTAATAAGTTATGACTCAATTCGAAAGACCTGAGCAACAAGGTCTCTACAACCCTAAAAATGAACATGATGCCTGTGGTGTTGGCTTTGTCGCGAACATCCATGGTAGCAAAAGTCACGTAATCGTGGCCCAAGGTCTTCAAATCTTAACGAATCTCACACATCGAGGTGCAACAGGATACGACCCTAAATTAGGTGATGGTGCAGGTATTTTGATTCAAATGCCAGATGGGCTTCTTCGAGATGAAGCAAAAAAATTATCCATTGATTTGCCCAAACCCGGTCAATACGCATGCGGTCTTATTTTTTTCCCGCAATCAACTGCACATAAAAATCAGTGTGAAAAAATTATTACGGACACTATCAAAGAAGAAGGCCAAGTATTTCTAAGTTGGCGTGATGTGCCTACCAACAATTCTAATATTGCAGATGCTGCAAAAGCTTTAGAGCCCAAGATTAAACAAGTGATCATTGCTCAAGGTAAAGAGATACAAGATCAAAACCATTTTGAACGAAAACTTTTTGTTATCCGTAAACGTATTGAACATAGCGTTAAGAAATTAGGATTAGATGATCCCGCACAGTTTTATATACCATCTCTTTCAAGCCGTACCATTGTGTACAAAGGTATGCTGCTTGCAAATGAAGTCAGTACTTACTATCCAGATTTGAGAGATGAGCGTGTGAAATCTGCTTTAGCTTTAGTCCATCAACGTTTTTCAACCAACACTTTTCCAGCTTGGGATTTAGCACATCCTTTTAGAATGATTGCGCACAATGGTGAAATTAATACCGTGCAAGGAAATGTGAATTGGATGCGTGCTCGACATGAAAGTATGCAATCACATTTATTAGGTGATGATCTCGAAAAACTTTGGCCCCTCATTGTTGAAGGTCAATCAGACTCTGCATGTTTTGATAACTGTTTAGAATTATTAGTCGCAGGGGGATATAGTCTTCCACACGCGATGATGATGTTGATCCCTGAGGCGTGGTCTGGAAATTCTATGATGAATGAAGATCGTCGCGCGTTTTATGAATATCATGCAGCTTTAATGGAGCCGTGGGATGGTCCAGCAGCAGTGGCATTTACTGATGGACGCATAATTGGGGCTACGTTAGATCGAAACGGATTACGTCCAGCACGTTATTTAATGACAGACGATGGTGTCGTTATGATGGCATCTGAAATGGGTGTACTGCAATTTCCGCAAGAAAAAATTATTAAAAAATGGCGTCTGCAGCCAGGTAAGATGCTTCTCATTGATACCGAATCAGGCCGCATCATTGATGATGAGGAAGTTAAAAAAGAATTAGCGACACATAAACCCTACCGCCAGTGGATTGATAGCTCACGTTATTTTTTAGGCGACTTTCCAAAAACAAATAGCAAAGTTGAACTCACCGCATCACTCCTTGATACACAACAAAGTTTTGGTTACACACAGGAAGATATTAAATTTATTTTGCAACCGATGATTGCAAATGGTGAAGAAAATGCGGGCTCGATGGGTAATGATGCAGCACTTCCTGTGTTATCTAAAAAACCAAAAATCATTTACAACTATTTTAAACAACTCTTTGCACAAGTGACTAATCCACCGATTGATGCTATTCGTGAAGAGCTCGTGATGTCGCTTGTGACATTCATTGGGCCTAAACCTAATTTATTAGCGATTGAAGAAACCAAACCTACAACACGTCTTGAAACCAATCAACCAGTTCTCACCTTAGATGACTTAGAACAGCTTAAACATATTTCTAAACTCACAAAAAATGCATATCAATCTTTAGTGCTTGATATCACTTACGATGTAAAAGGTCTTAAAAAAGATGATGCGTATGGTATGAAAAAAGCGATTGATATACTTCGTCAAGACGCACACAAAGCGGTAAAAGATGGTTACAACATTCTCATTTTATCTGATCGCAATCAATCGAAAGATCGCGTTGCGATTCCAGCACTTTTAGCTATCTCTGCAACACACCAATATTTAGTGAAAGAAGGTTTACGCACAAATACAGGGTTAGTTGTAGATACCGGATCTGCACGAGAAGTACATCACTTTGCACTTCTCGGTGGTTACGGTGCTGAAGCGATTTGTCCATGGCTCGCTTATGAGTCCATGAATGCATTAACTGCCGATCATGAAATAGCCAAGAAGAATTTTATTAAATCAATTAGTAAAGGTCTTTATAAAGTGATGTCTAAGATGGGCATCTCTACTTATCAGTCTTATTGTGGTGCACAAATTTTTGAGGCAGTAGGACTCAACTCTCAACTAATTAACGCTTACTTCAAAGGTACAGTGACTAATATTGAAGGTATTGGTATTGAAGAAATTGCAGAAGAAACCATGCGTATTCACCAATCTGCTTTTGGTAGCGATCCCGTGTTAGCTAATGCATTGGATGCCGGTGGTGAATATGCATTTAGAGTTCGTGGTGAAGAGCATATGTGGACACCGGACTCTATTGCTAAATTACAACACGCAACACGTACTAATCAATATACGACATATAAAGAATATGCAGCGCTCATTAATAATCAAACGAAACGTCAAATGACTTTGCGCGGTTTATTTAAATTTAAAACAATCAATCAAGCCGTTGCATTAGATGAAGTGGAGCCCGCTAAAGAAATCGTCAAACGTTTTGCAACGGGAGCGATGTCATTAGGTTCAATTTCAACAGAAGCGCATACCACTTTAGCGATTGCCATGAATCGCATAGGTGGAAAATCGAATACAGGTGAAGGTGGCGAAGATGCAAAACGTTTTTTGACTTTAGACAAAGATAATACGCTAGCTAACATCATCGGTCTTCATTTAATTGAGAGGGATATCAAACTTAAAAAAGGCGATTCACTTCGTTCACGCATTAAGCAAGTTGCATCGGGGCGGTTTGGGGTGACTGCAGAATATTTAAGTTCTGCTGATCAAATTCAAATTAAAATGGCACAAGGTGCTAAACCTGGTGAAGGCGGACAAATCCCAGGTTACAAAGTGAGCCCTTATATTGCAAAACTTCGTTTTTCTGTTCCTGGTGTAGGTCTTATTTCTCCACCACCGCATCACGATATTTATTCAATCGAAGACTTAGCACAACTGATTCATGACTTAAAAAATGCAAACCCAAGTGCGAGTATTTCAGTCAAGCTTGTTTCTGAAACAGGCGTAGGTACAGTAGCAGCAGGCGTGGCAAAAGCCAAATCCGATCATATTGTGATCGCAGGACATGATGGTGGCACAGGTGCATCACCTATTTCATCGCTTAAACATGCAGGCACACCTTGGGAAATTGGTTTGGCTGAAACACAACAAACGTTAGTGCTTAATCGATTGCGCGGACGCGTCATTGTGCAAGTCGATGGACAAATGAAAACAGGTCGTGATGTAGTCATTGGTGCATTGCTTGGTGCTGATGAATTTGGTTTTGCAACAGCACCTCTAGTGGTGCAAGGTTGTATCATGATGCGCAAGTGCCATTTAAATACATGTCCTGTGGGTGTTGCGACACAAGATCCAAAATTACGTAAACGCTTTACGGGCCAACCTGAACATGTTGTGAATTATTTCTTCTTTGTGGCTGAAGAGGTAAGAGAGCTTATGGCCTCCCTCGGCATTCGTAAATTTAATGATCTTATTGGTCGCGCAGATTTACTTGATACAGAAGCAGGTATTAAACATTGGAAAATTCATGGGCTTGATTTTAGTAAAATCTTTTTTTTACCCAATATCGAAAAAGAAGTGTCACGTCGAAATACTGAAGTGCAATCTCACGGCTTAGAGCATGCGCTTGATAACGAACTCATTCGTTTAGCAAAAAATGCATTAGAGAAACGAGAAAAAGTTTCTATCAATTTACCGATTGTAAATACCAATCGTACAGTAGGCACGATGTTGTCGCATGAGATCGCAAAACGTTTTGGTCATCAAGGTTTGCCACACGACACAATCAGCATCACTTTAAATGGCACTGCGGGACAAAGCTTTGCAGCGTTCTTAGCACAAGGTATTTCTATAGAGCTTATTGGTGAGGGTAACGATTATGTGGCTAAGGGTTTATGTGGTGGACGTGTGGTGATTAAGCCACCTAAAACATTTAAAGCAAAATCTCATGAAAATATTATTGTGGGTAACACTGTGATGTATGGTGCAACGACAGGTGAAAGTTATTTTAGCGGTGTCGCAGGCGAACGCTTCTGTGTCAGAAATTCTGGTGCTTCAGCAGTGGTTGAAGGCGTAGGTAATCATGGATGTGAATATATGACAGGTGGCACAGTCGTCGTATTAGGTAATACAGGACAAAATTTTGCAGCGGGTATGTCAGGCGGTGTTTCTTACGTGTATGACGAAGATGGATTATTTGAAAAACGTTGTAATACATCAATGGTGTCATTAGAAAAATTAGAGCCACAACAATTACAAACAAAAGCAGCGCTGCATTTAAATCAGCCTGACGAAGTTATTTTAAAAACGCTTATTGAAAAACATTTGACACATACACAAAGTGAGCGCGCCAAAATGATTTTAGACAATTGGGATAAAACAAGAACTCAATTTATTAAAGTCATGCCAAATGAATATAAGCGTGCATTAAATGAAATGCATCTAGCCATGACAAAGGAAGCAGCCTAATGGGTAAAGTGACAGGCTTCATGGAATTTGATCGCATCAGCGAACAAAATATACCACCACAAGAACGTTTAAAAAATTACAAAGAATTTGTACTTCATTTAACAGATGATGAAGCAAAAAATCAGGGCGCACGCTGTATGGATTGCGGGATTCCATTTTGTATGACAGGTTGCCCGATTAATAACATCATTCCAGATTGGAATGATTTGGTTTATAATCAAGACTGGAAAAACGCAATCGATGTATTGCATTCCACGAATAACTTTCCTGAATTTACTGGACGCATTTGTCCGGCACCTTGTGAAGCAGCTTGTACACTTAATATTAATGATGATGCGGTGGGTATTAAATCCATTGAACACGCGATCATTGATAAAGCTTGGGAAAATAATTGGGTACAACCACAAGCTCCAACCACCAAGACACATAAAAAAATTGCCATTGTAGGTTCTGGCCCAGCAGGGCTAGCCGCTGCACAACAATTAGCACGTGCAGGTCATTCAGTCAGTGTGTACGAAAAAAATAGTCGTATCGGAGGCCTTCTTCGTTATGGTATTCCTGATTTTAAAATGGAAAAAACACATATCGACCGTCGTATGAAACAAATGGAAGCCGAAGGCGTGACATTTAAAGTAAATCAAAATATTGGCGAAGATGTAAGCCCTGAAACGCTGACTCAAAATTATGATGCAGTGATTTTAGCTGGCGGTGCTGAGTATCCTCGTGATCTTCTAGCACCAGGACGAGAACTCAATGGCGTGATGTATGCAATGGATTTTTTACCGCAACAAAATAAAGTAGTTGCAGGCGACAAATTACAAAATCAAATTTTAGCGACAGGTAAGCATGTGGTGGTGATTGGTGGGGGTGACACAGGTTCAGATTGTGTGGGCACATCAAATCGTCATTATGCAGCGTCTGTGACACAATTTGAACTAATGCCACAACCGCCGCAACATGAAAATAAAGAATTAATATGGCCAAATTGGCCACTTAAATTAAGAACATCAAGTTCGCACGAAGAAGGATGTGAACGTGATTGGTCTGTCACTACAAAAAGTTTTGTAGGGGAGAATGGGAACGTCAAAGAAATCGTTGCTGCTCGTGTGGAATGGAAAGATGGCAAGATGAGCGAAGTACCAAATTCAGAATTTAAAATGAAAGCTGATCTTGTTTTACTTGCGATGGGTTTTGTCAGCCCGCAACAAAAAGTACTTGATCTCTTTGGTGTTGAAAAAGACCAGCGCGGTAATGTAAAAGCAACGACTGAAGGAGATAAGGCCTATGTGACATCCAAAGCTAAAGTATTTGCAGCAGGCGATATGCGCCGTGGTCAATCACTTGTAGTATGGGCGATTCTTGAAGGACGCCAGTGTGCCAAAGCTGTGGATGAATTTTTAATGGGAACCTCTTCGCTCCCACGTTAATTTTTAAAACTTTTTAAAGTTTTAAAATATTCTATGGCAACACTTCAAAATAATTATTTTTTAAAAGCACTTCGACGAGAACCTACACCTTATACACCTGTATGGATGATGCGTCAGGCTGGTCGTTATTTACCTGAATATCGTGCCACACGAAAAAAAGCCGGTGACTTTTTAAGTCTTTGTAAAAATCCAGACCTAGCAACGGAAGTGACATTACAGCCACTTGATCGCTATCCACTCCTTGATGCATCAATTTTATTTTCAGATATTTTGACGGTACCTGATGCGATGGGCTTAGGACTTTATTTTGCAGAAGGGGAAGGTCCAAAGTTTGAACGGCCTTTACGTGAAGAAATTGATATTCAAAAATTAAAAATTCCTGATGTTGCTTATGATCTTAAATATGTTATTGATGCCGTCTCACAAATTAAAAAAGCATTACAAGGAAGGGTCCCTTTGATTGGATTTGCAGGAAGCCCATGGACATTGGCGACTTATATGGTCGAAGGTCAGGGAGGTACAGATTTTTTAACGATAAAAAAAATGGCTTATACACGCCCTGATTTACTTCATCACATTTTAAAGACAACGACGGAAGCCGTGACACAATATCTTCATGCACAAATTGAAGCAGGTGTAGATGCGATTATGATTTTTGATTCATGGGGTGGTGCATTGTCACATCAAGGCTATTTAGAATTTTCATTGCCATATATAAAAGTGATCTTATCAAATCTAAAAATGATGGGTAACAAAAAAATTCCATCGATTATTTTTACTAAAGGCGGCGGTCTCTGGTTACAAGATCAAGCAGAAGTGGGAGCTCATGCATTAGGGCTTGATTGGCAAACTGATATTGGTATGGCGCGACAAAAAGTTGGTCATCAAGTGGCGCTACAAGGAAATTTAGATCCTGCAATTTTATTGTCGAAACCTGAAGCGGTCGAGAAAGAAGTTAAATCTATATTGGATAGCTACGGTCAAGGCTCTGGCCATATATTTAATTTGGGTCACGGCATTACAGAACACACACCACCTGAACAGGTGGATGTGATGTTAAAGACTGTGCGTGAATACAGCCAGCAATTTCACATGAAGTAAAAGTTAATTTGTACTTTTTTGAAGTGCAGCGATGCGATCATCCAAACTCGGATGAGTTGAAAATAATTCTTTAAGTCCTATTCCTTGCTTACCTGATATACCAAATGCGGCAATAGATTTAGGTAGGGCACTTGATTCATATTGTGTTTTTAAACGTTGAAGCGCTGCAATCATTTTTTGTTTGCCTGCAAGCTCTCCACCACCTTGATCGGCACGATATTCGCGTTGGCGTGAAAACCACATGACTACGATAGAGGCTAAGACGCCGAGCAATAATTCGGCAATAATCATACTTACAAAAAATGCAGGCCCTGTACCTTCTTTTGTTTTAAAGATAACTTTGTCGACGGTGTAACCAATCACGCGTGAGAAAAATAAGACAAAAGTATTTACAACACCTTGAATTAAAGTGAGTGTGACCATATCACCATTTGCGATATGAGACATTTCATGGCCTAATACAGCTTCAGCTTCGTCTTTTGTCATCGCCGCTAACAAACCAGATGACACAGCCACGAGCGAACTATTTTTACTCATACCTGTTGCAAATGCGTTGACAACTGGGGAATCAAAGACCGCAACTTCTGGCATTTGAATACCCACAGTGTGTGATTGTTTTTTAATTGTATTCACTAACCAAATTTCATCTGGTGTTTTTGGATGATCAATAGTCACAGCGCCTGACATTTGTTTGGCTGACCATTTTGAGATGGCTAATGAAATAAAAGCTCCACCAAAACCCATGACGACGGCAAAAATAAGAAGGCTATTGAGATTTAAACCATTAGCATTAAGAAAAGGCTCTACACCAAGCAATCGCATGGTGATTGAGAGGACTAAAACAATTGCAAGGTTGGTAATAAGAAAATAAAAAATACGTTTCATCTTAAAATTATTCCTGAATTAATTTTGATCAATAGTCGCGTTGATTTGTAAAGATACCTTTTGGCCTACACGGTATTTTGTTTGTGTTTCTTCTTCAAATTCATGTCCATGATATGAAAAGAGGGTTAAGTAACCTTCTTGAACTCTTTGGTAGCTGTCTCTTTGCGTGCAATGCTCTAAATTTCTAGTTTCAGCAGTGTCATCATTTTGCATACGATCACCCACAACAGCACCTACTGCGGCTCCTACCGCCCCTGCTGCAACTTTTCCGTTACCTTTACCCACACGGCTTCCTAATAATCCACCTGCAACACCACCAATGATGGCGCCTGTAACACCTTTTTCTTTAGGTGGAGCTGCTTCAGATGAAGTTTGACATGAAGAAATAGGACGATTTACTTCAATATAGCGAGGCGTTACTCGTTTGACAGTGGCCATATCAGAAAATTCAGTAGCATTGGCGAAAGAAGTGGCTATAAGCATCAACACAATTGATAGTTTTTTCATTTTGAAGCTCCATAGATTAAGTGTTACGTGCACAATTATAGATTTTATAAAGGGGGATTGGTTCCTTTTTTTATTAAGTAAATTAGATAAATATGGATTAATATTATTCCACAGTAATTTTTTCAGACAACCTAATCATCCGCTCAATAGGTGTGACCCATACTAAGCCATCACCCTGTTGACCTGTATGTGCAACTTCCACAATGATTTGTAGAATCCCTTCCACTAAGTCATCCGGTGTCATCATCTGAATGAGAATTTTTGGCGTGTAGTCAGTGAGCTCTTGACGAAGATCATCGGAGATTTTTTTTAACCCATGACCACATCCATCCACTTTAGTGACTGTCATTCCTGGAAAGTTTTTAAGATTTCTCATCGCAGAACGAATTTTAGGTAATCGATGAGGGGGGATAATGGCTTTAATTTCTTTCATAATAGGTATCCTATAAATTTAAGCTTCAATATGAGGCTCTTCAAATTTCTTATAAAGTGTAGGTAATACAAGTAACGTTAATATAGTTGAGGTAATCAAACCGCCGATTACAACAATGGCTAATGGTTTTTGTACTTCAGATCCAGGACCTGTTGCAAATAAGAATGGTACCAGTGCCAATAAAGCAACAGTCGCTGTCATCATTACTGGACGTAAGCGTTGTTTACATCCTTCAGTAATTGCTTCTATTTGGCCCATACCTTCTTTTCTTAAGCTTTGAATGCAAGTGATCAGTACCACGCCGTTTAAAACAGCGATACCACAAAGCGCAATAAATCCAACCGATGCAGGTACAGATAAATATTCACCTGTGAGCGCCAAGCCGAAAACACCACCAATCGCTGCAAAAGGAAGGACTGTAATAATCATCGCTGCATAGCGCAAAGAATTAAAAAGTAAAAAAAGCAAGAAAAAGATAGCTCCTATGGTAATAGGCACGATCATGGCTAAATGGCTTAAAGCACGTTTCATATTTTCAAATTGACCACCATATTCAAAATAATAACCATCAGGTAATTTGATTTCATCATTAAGCATTTTTTGGAGATCGTCTACAAAACCACCTAAGTCACGATCTTTAACATTAATGCCTACGACAATTCTACGTTTTGCAAATTCGCGACTAATTTGTGCAGGACCATCACGCAATTCAATTTGAGCAAGATTTTTTAAAGCTATCTTTGATCCATTAGGAGATATCATAAGCATATCTTTGATTGTTTCAATATCGTTACGACGATTTTCATGAAACCTCACTGCTGCACTATAACTTCTCTGCCCTTCAAACACACGCGTTGCAATTTTTCCACCAATCGCTGTTTCAATAAAATCATTAATGTCTGAAGCATTAAAGCCATAACGTGCAATAGCTTGGCGATCTAAATTGATATTAAGGTATTGTTGACCTGAAATTTTTTCTATTTTAATATCGGTAGCGCCTGGAATTTTAGAGACACGCTTTGCAATTTCATCTGCTTTGTTTTTGAGGACTTGCAAATCCTCACCAAAAATTTTAACAGCCACATCAGCTCTAACCCCTGTAAGAAGTTCGTCAACACGATCCGAAATCGGTTGCATCATCACGACTTGAACACCAAGTAAAAATTTAAGCTTTTCTTGGATAGCATTAGCAATATCATCTTGTGTCCAGCCTTTAGGCCATTCACTTTTAGGTTTTAAACTTACGATAGGGGTTGATTCATTTTGCGCTTGCGGATCCGCTGGACTTTCACCTCGACCGACAGAAGATATAGCTGATTTAACACCAGGTACTGTCATGATAGCTTTCATAGCTTTTTTTTCCATTTCATTTGATTCTTCAAGTGAAATATTAGGCACACGATTAATGCCAGGCACAATCGAACCTTCTTTCATTTCTGGAATAAATGATGTTCCTAAAAATGGGATGATAAGAATCGATGATAAAAAAATGCTTATGGCAATTATCATTGTTTTACGTTCATTGTTCAAACTTTTGTTCAATAAAGTAAGATATGGTTTTTTAATCCATTGAATAATTTTTGTATCTTCACCATTGCCACCTTTTAAAAAGTAAGAACATAAAACAGGCGTTAAGGTAAAAGATAAAAGTAGCGAAATGAATAAAGCTATGGCAATGGTGATAGCAAGTGGCGCAAACATTTTACCTTCCATACCTTGCATGGTCATGAGTGGTAAAAATACTAGGATGATAATACCTACACCAAACAATACGGGTTTGCCCACCTCAGTGGCTGACTCTAAAACAATTCGAAGTTTTCCTGTATTGTGATCATGACCCAGCCTATGAAAAGTATTTTCAACAACCACGACTGATCCGTCGACCATGAGACCAATAGCAATAGTGAGCCCCCCAAGCGACATAAGATTAGCTGAAATGCCATAATAATTCATTGCCATAAAAGTAATTAGGGGTGTCAGTAATAAAGTCATAACAACAATTAGGCTTGAGCGGACATCACCTAAGAATATAAAAAGAATTGCAATAACTAAAATGACGCCTTCGATAAGCACTTTGATCACAGTGTGAAGAGCAGCATCAACAAGCTCACTTCGGTCATAGAAAGGTTTAATTTCTAAATTACTAGACAACATTTTCTTTTCATTGATTTCTTTAACGCGAGCTTTGATACGAGATACCACTTCTTTTGCATTGCCTCCGCGCATCATCATGACAACACCACCGACGGCTTCAGTATCACCATTTTTAATAAGGGATCCAACGCGCACTTCATGACCAAGCTTTACTTCGGCAACATTTCGCATATATACAGGAACGCCATTATGCTCTTTTAAAACGATGGCACGAATGTCATCAAGATTTTTAATGAGACCTACGCCTCGAATAAGATATTGTTCTTCGTACTGAGGAAGCACACCTGCACCACTATTTGCATTATTTTTAGCGAGCGCTAAATAAACATCGCTGAGTTTTAAACCGTAATGACTTAAGCGATCAGGGTCGACAAGTGCTTGATATTGTTTCACATAACCGCCTTGTGAATTAATTTCAGCAACCCCTGGAATACTTCGAAGCAATGGCCTTACGACCCAATCTTGTGTGGTGCGTCTTTCAGTTAAATCTTCTTGAGATAGGTCTTTAGTACCGTCAGTAGGCTTATCTAATGTGTATTGATAAATTTCACCTAAGCCTGTGGATACAGGCCCTAAGATAGGCGTAACCCCATTTGGCATTTTTCCCATGACTTCTGCCAAACGTTCCATGACAAGCTGCCTTGCAAAATAGACGCTTGTGTCATCAGTGAATACTAATGTAATAAGTGAGAGTGCATTTTTATTGAGAGATCGCATCTCAGTTAAGCCAGGCAATCCTGTCATGCCAATTTCAATGGGCACTGTAATAAAGCGTTCGACCTCTTCGGGTGATTTGCCTGAGGCATTCGTTGCGATTAAGACTTGGACGTTGGTGACATCTGGGAATGCATCGACAGAAAGTTTTTTAACTGCAAAAACGCCCGCAAGCATCAGAAATAGTGCAATTACAACGACAACAAGTCGTTGTTGGATGGACCCACGGACAAGCGATTCAATCATCTTTATTCAAGTTCTTTCTACGCTCATTATTAAGATGGAATGCACCGTCCACAACAACCGTTTCTCCAATCGCAATGCCACTTAAGATACTGATCATATCGCCATCACGAGAACCCACTTCAATTTCTCTTAGACGGAATTTATTAGTGCCTGTTTGTGCAAATACATAACTACGATCGTTTTCTCTTACTACAGCGGTGGTTGGCACAGCAAGCTTAGATACCTTTTTTGATTGTACGGTCAACGAAATAAGCATATCTGGTTTAAGCATTTGATTTGAGTTATCAATCTCAGTTCTGATTAATACTGTTCGAGTTTCCGGATTCACTATGTCTCCTACGTAAATAATTTTTCCTTTTACACGCTTATCATCAAGTGCTGGAATATCTATGGTCACTTCTTGATCTTTTTGAATAAAAGCCACTTGTTGCTCAGGCACTTCTGCTACTGCCCAAAGATGTTTTAAATCTGCCACAGAAAAAAGTTCATCCGCAGGTTGAACGACTTGACCGATATTGACATGTTTAGAAATGACAATGCCCGCGATGCGACTTGTGACATCACTATAAGAATTAACAGTGCTTGAGTTCGACAGCTTTTGAATGGCAGCTTTCGTCATACCTAAAATTTCTAGCTGATCTTCGGTGGCATCGAATTCAGCTTTCACTGATTCAAGTTCGGCCTCAATACGTTGCATTTCAGCTTTACTAATTACATCTGCGTCAAATAAAAGTTTTGCACGTTCCACCGCTTTTGTTTTAAGGCCAATTTGTTGCTTAGCTTTAATGAAGGTCAATTGTGTTTGGGTAAGTTCAACGCTATTCACTTTTGCTAGAATTTGGCCTGATTTAACAATCTGACCAAGGGATACTTGAATATCACTCACGCGTCCTGTTACAGGAGAGCCAATTTTAGCTAAACGATTTTGCTGTACTTCAATGCGACCAGGAACGTTTACCGCTTCACTAATCTCTGCTTTATCTGCTTTATCAATTTTGATTTGGCTGCGAATAATAGGCGTAATAAAAATTTCAAGTGGATCTTTTTTTCCCTCTTTCGCGACTTCTTGTTTTTTTGAGCAGCCGACGAGCCCACTTGTCGCTAAAGATAAAATGAGCAGAAAGTAAAATAAATACTTTTTCATTAGATTTGATTCCTCATGAGTTCAATGCCAAGTAATTGTTCAATTTCTAAAATAGCTACAACGTAATCGTGACGCGCGGTTAAATAATCTTTTTTGACAAGCCGATAAGTGCGCTGAGCATCTAAGTATTCTAGAATGCCGCGTTCACCATATCGATAAGCAGCTTCTACAACTTTTAAAACGGATTCGGCTTGATTAAGCAAGCTTGATTCAAATGTATTCACCTGCTGTTGAGCAATGAGATAGCGTTGATAGGCAGACTCAACATCGCGTGTGAGTGTCAACTCTAGGTCACTCAATTGCGCTTGGACTTCCTGAAAATTAGCGGCAGCCTCTCCAATTTGCCCTTGTCTTTGATTCCATAAAGGTAAAGGTATGCTAAGCCCAAAACGATATTGCGTTAAATCAGGGTCCTGATTAACACCCGCTTTTAAAGTGAACCCGGGATTAATTAATTTTTCTTCCAAGCGTAAACGATTTTCTGCCACTTCAGAGGCAGCTTTAATTTGTTTTAATTTAGGGCTATTTTTAATTTCATTTCGTATTTGAGTGATATCAAGTTTGATATCCGTATTGGGCATGGCTCCAATGAGATCAAATTCATCTGGAATCGATTTGCCAATCAATCCTTTTAAATAAAGTTTGCTTTCGAAAATTTTTAATTTAGCAGCTTCTGCATCGCGTTCTGCAGCAATGAGCTCTGTGTCGGCTTTAATGAGTTCATAACGAGGCGATTCACCCACATCGACTTTAAGCGCTACGCGACCACGAATGTCACGTAATGAATTACGGTCACTTTCAGCGATTTTTAAAATTTCTTGATTTTGAATGACACCGTAAAAACGTTTTTTAATTTGTAAATTTAAATTTACTTTAGTCGAGAGCGAATTTGATTCTGTATACTGCAATTTGGATTCCGCTATCGCTCGCCTTGCATTTCTGACATGGGGAAATTCAAGTGGCTGAGAAATCATAACACCCCAATTATCTTTTTTATCTTGAGACGTGTTTCGGTCTTTAGTAGGACCTGATCCCGCTTCAATTTCTGGGTTTAAGAAAGATTCGGCGGTTTTAATCGATGCACGTGCCGCATCTTCCTGGGCTTTTAAGACATTCATGATGGGATTTTCTTGCGTGGCTATGTGCATCAATTGATCTAAAGAAAATTGAGGTGCGCTAATCGCATCTGAGGTAATGGAATTGAAGCAAATGAATCCCCAAATGACTAAAAAAAAATAAACGCGCATACTTGATATTATAATGTACAAAGCGAATATCTTTAAAAGAATAAAATACGGAAAATCATTATAAAAATAAGGAATTTATTCCTGATTTATTCTGGTGCAGCGAGATTAAAATATACGTAAAAACGTGTACCTACTTTTTCATTGCGACTATCAATCTCGATTGTAGCTTCATGCATGGCAGCAATTTCTTTAACAATGGCAAGGCCAATACCAGCGCCAGCATCATCGCCTGATTGATTGACATTATTACCCCGAAAAAAACGATCAAAAATCATAGATTGATCATCTTTTGGAATGCCTTTGCCTGAGTCCTCTACCATTAAAACGACTTGATTTTCTTGGCGCTTAATAGAGACACTCACCTGACCTAAGTTGGGCGTATATTTGATCGCATTTTCAAGAAGATTATGTACGAGATCATAAAGTTTTTCTTCGTTTCCTAATATGAATATATTTTCGAGATCACCTATGTAGCCAAAATCAATTTGTTTTTTATCAGCGAATGAAAATAAATCCTCCATAGTTTTTTTGGTAAGTTTAACCAAGTCCATTTTAAGAAATTCTGAATGATGGAGCGCTTCGGGTTGAGTTTTGGAAAGAGAAAGAAGTTGATTGATGATATGGATTAGTCGTTTTGAGCTCTGATTGATTTGCTCAAGACGCCGATGAATTTCTTTTGTATCAAGAGAGTCTTGTGCTAATTGAATTTGGGCCAAAATTCCTGCGAGTGGCGTTCTTAATTGATGGGCCGCATCATTTACAAAACGATTTTCAGATTGTATTGCATTATTTAATTCAGCTATCAAATTATTAAGCGAAGTTACAAGGCGTTCAATTTCTAAGGGCACATTTTGAATATTAATCGGTGTTAAATCTTTATATGAGCGTGCAATGATTTTCTCATTTAAGAAAAGAATAGGGCTTAAGCCTTTTTTTACGGCAAAACGAACAAGAATTAATGCAAAAAGAAGTAAAATAACTTGCGGAATGACGATCATGATTAAGATTTGATACTGAATAGCTTGTCTTTGGTTTCTAGTTTCGGCAACTTGAACAAAGAATTTTTTATTGATTTTATTGATGCTATGTTCTGTTGGAATAGATACAACCCTTACATCTTTGTTATTGACAGTATCAAAGTAAACATTGAAGTCTTTTGGGTTATTTGGATCTAAATCTTCAGAGGAAGGTTTATATTGCACATCTTTATTACCATATAAAAATTGACCTTTATCATCACGGATTGAATAAAACATTTCATCATGAGGGTTACTCAAAAGAAGTTTGATTGAATTTTCATCAATATTGTGTAATTTTTTTCCGCTTGATTTTTTAAAAATGAGAGCAAGTGTTTTTGCAGTTTCGGCTAAATCTTGATCGAAAGTTTCTCGTCTTAATGTATCACCCTGATAGAATAGAAAAGTTGAATCCAGGATGATGATCATCATCATCGGGATTAAAATCCACTGAATGATTATTTTTTGAGTAGAAAGATTTTTTTTCAATTTGAAATCAAGCTTAAGCTATAACCTAAACCACGGCGATTAACAATTTTAATACCGTAGGGTTTTAGTTTATTTCTGACACGATGAATATAAACTTCAATAGCATTCTGTGAAATATCATCATCCCAGCTGTAGAGTTTTTCAAGAAGGGCTTCTTTTGTGATAGAGCGGTTATTTTTTAAAATAAACACTTCAAGTAAATTCAGTTCTCGTTTAGATAAATTAAGTTCTTTGCCTTGAATAAGAAAGCTACGATCTTTGATATTAAAACTTAAAGAACCAAACTCAATTATGTTATCTGCAGATTGATTTGTGCGTCTTATAATGGCACGAAGTCTTGCATGCAGCTCGACAAGATTAAAAGGTTTAGCCAAATAATCATCCGCACCCAAATCCAGTCCTAAAATCTTGTTATCAAAATTTTCGTTGGCTGAAATGATTAGCACTGGCAATTTAATTTTTTTTAAGCGTAAATTTTTTAAGATCTCGAGACCACCTTTTTTAGGTAGACCTAAATCAAGAATGACCGCCTCAAAATGCTGATCAGTGAGAGCAATCTCACCTTCAAGTCCGTTCTTGGCCCATTCGACAATGTAGTCAGTTTTTTCAAGTGAAGTTTTAACGGCGTCACCAATTACTTCGTCATCTTCAATTAGTAAAATCTTCATTTCATACTTTCTTCATTTATTGAATTGAAATTGTAAGTCAATTAAAAGTGTTTAGATTCAATTTTTAAGTCTTAACAAAGTTATTTTTGTCAGTTTTTTGTAAGCCTAAAGATTTAAGATCATCATATCTTTCAGTTAGGAAAAATGCATGCTTTTTGTAGTTGATTTTGATGGTACTATTTCAATAAGAGATACGATCGATGAGCTTCTTGAGGAATTTGCTGATCCGAGCTGGGAAATCATTGAAAAAGACTGGTTAGATGGCAAGATGACAGCGATTGAATGCATGTCTAAACAGATTAATATGGTAGATTCTGATCTTTTAAGCCTAGAAAACTTCTTCCGCAGCGTTCAGCTCGACCATAGCTTTCTGCCGTTTTATGAGCATGTAAAAAAGTTTGCCAAGTTAGTGATCGCAAGTGATGGCCTGGATCATTCGATTAAAGTTGCGACAAGACAAGCCGGATGGCCAGAAATACCCACCTATTCTAATGGTCTAAAGTATAAAGAGCGTGGCATTGAAATCACTTTTCCTTTGCGCGATCCGGAATGTAAGGGTGGGAACGGGATGTGTAAATGTGCGGTGGCAGATTACGTGAGTAAAAAAGTAGGTGGTCCGGTAGTACTCATTGGGGATGGAAAGTCTGATGCCTGTTTGGCGCTCCATGCAGATATTGTGTTTGCTAAATCATCTCTCATTAAGCATTGTGAAAAGCATGGTGTCAAACATCATACGTTTAATACGTTTGATGATGTATTAAAGATTGTCAAAACTTGGGAACCCGAAAAGCAATTGATTCCTGGATACGCATTTAATTAATTTTTTAAAGTAAAGGTCTTAAACGATGGATAAGAAAATCATTGAAATCTTAGAAAAAAATGAAAAGTATTGCTCACATGGAGACACTGTGAACTATGCAGACCCTCCAAAAGTATTTGAAAATTGTGACGGCAGCTTTTTATTTGATGAGAAAGGTGTACCTTATCTTGATTGGCAGATGTGGTATTCAGCGGTGAACTTTGGCTACAAAAATAAACGCATTGCTGACATTTTAAAAAAACAAATTGATACATTACCTCAATTGGCGAGCCAGTATTTACACAAAGAAAAAGTAGATTTAGCTGAAATCATTTGTAAGTACATGGAAGATAAATATGGCGTGAAAGGTCGCGTTCATTTTAATGTAGGCGGCGCACAAGCGATTGAAGATTCATTGAAAGTTGTTCGAAACCATACAGGTAAAACACATCAGTTTGCATTTATGGGGGGTTACCATGGAAGGACGCTCGGTGCATCTGCTATTACTTCAAGCTATCGTTACCGTCGACGCTTTGGTAATTTTGCTGATCGTGCACACTTTGTGCCTTACCCATACTGTTTTCGTTGCCCTTACAGTATGAAAGTAGAAACGTGTGACACGTACTGTCATAAAGAATTTGAAAAACTATTTGATACCGAATATCAATCGGTATGGGATGAAAAAGCTGGTCAATGTGAGTTCGGTGCTTTTTATATTGAACCCGTGCAAGGTACCGGTGGTTATATTGTGCCACCTAAAGGTTATATGAAGAAACTTGCAGAATCACTCAAGAAACGTAATGTACTTTTAGTGGCTGATGAAATTCAAATGGGTGTGTACCGTACAGGTAAATTATGGTCATGGGAAAACTTCGATATCATTCCTGATATTTTTGTATTTGGTAAAGCGATTACCAATGGCTTAAATCCTTTATCAGGCATTTGGGCAAAAGAAGAATTAATCTCGCCTCAGAAATTTCCTCCAGGTTCGACTCACTCAACTTTTGCTTCTAATCCATTAGGAACTTCAGTAGCACTTGAAGTTTTAAAAATGAGTTCAGAAGATAATTTTGGAAAGAAAGTGAATGATCGAGGTGCTTATTTCTTAAAACGTATTCAAGAACTGAAATCGCGTTGGAAAGTGGTCGGCGACGTGAGTGGTTTAGGGTTAGCTCTTCGTATTGAACTCTGTGAAAAAGATGGATTTACGGCAAGTCGAAAGTTAGCTGATCGTATGTTTAATGAAGGCCTTAAAGGTGACATCAAAATTGGCGACAAGACTTATGGTTTAGTGCTTGACATTGGTGGTTATGAAAAGAACGTCATTACCTTGGCACCTTCACTTCTTATTTCAGAAGAGGAAATTGATTTAGGTATTCAACTCTTTGAAGCCTTATTAAAACGATGCGGTGCGGAATAATTTCTGTATCAAGATTTAGATAAGATTGATGGATTCTAAATCGTATCTTTTGTTTATTTCGGCCATTACTTTAGAAGTGGTGGCGACTGTTTTATTTAAACAAGGAACGAATCGACTTGCAAAATCTATGCATAAAGGGTGGTTATCGCATATTGACAATATTGTGAACGCATTAAAGCGTAAAGAAATTGTATTAGGGGTCATGCTTTATGCTGTTGAATATGTGTTATGGATTGCATTTTTAGCAAGTGTAGATATAAGCAAAGCCTTCCCTTTGTCGAGCATTCAAATTGTGCTTATTTTATTAGCGTCTAAATTTTTCTTAAACGAGCATGTGAATCAATATCGCTGGTTAGGCGCTTTATTTATTATGACTGGTATTTATCTTGTAGGGAGTGGAGCTTAAATTGAATAAAGTAGATTCACTTTTAGGCCCTAACGGTTTTATTGAGCGTAAAAGTTCAACAGTCGTACTTTTAATTCATGGACTCACAGGCACACCTTCTGAAATGAAACATTTAGGTCGTGTTATTGCAAGAAAAGGAATTTCAGTCGCATGTCCTGAACTTGCAGGGCACTGTAAATCTATTCAAGACTTAAAAAAAACAACTTGGCATGATTGGTATGACTCGGCTGAAAAAATGTTTGACGCGTTGAAAGAAGAATTTGATCATGTGTTTATTACAGGTCTATCTATAGGGGCACTTATGGCGCTCATGATTTCAGCTAAGAGACCAGGTCAAGTGGCAGGGGTGATTCCTTTATCATCAACTTTTTTTTATGATGGTTGGAATATTTCTAAGTTTCAACAAAAAATACTTTTACCGATTGTGCTTCACTCACCTTTAAAATATTTTTTAGAGTGGGAAGAAAAATCGCCTTATGGTATTAAGTGTGAAAGAACTCGTGCACTCGTGCACTCGATTCTAGAAAATAAAGACGCAAGAACATCGGATAAAATTGGCTACTTTAAAACGCCTGCCACGGTTATTTTGGAAAGTTTCCATTTAATTCGAGCAACAGAAAAAATTATGAAGGATGTCACTTGCCCATTACTCATTGTGCATTCAACGGAAGATGAAATGGCAAGTTTAAAAAATGCACATTATGTGGAGAAGCATGTGTCATCTAAACATATTGAAACGATGTATATCGATGATACATACCATGTCGTTACATTAGATAAAAGAAAAGATGATATTGGTAAGCGTATGGCAGAATTTTGTTATGTGATTCAAGGTTTATAATTAAGAAAAATTATTCAAGGATATGACAATGAATTCATTTGAAATGGTGTCAAACGCGATTGCAAAAAAATTAGAGATTGATCTGGCCACCATTAAACCGGAAAGCACATTAGAAGAACTTGGACTCGATTCACTCGACACCTTCGACATTATTTTTGAAGCTGAAGACAAGTTAGGCATTAAAGTACCGAATGACCAAGTGGATGTTAAAACGATTCAAGACATGACAAATCTTCTCGACCAATTGCTAGCTAAAAAAGAATAAATTATTTATGAACAACATTTCATTAAGAAGAGTGGTCGTGACAGGCATAGGTGTTGTATCCCCTGTCGGTAATACACCAGATACTTTTTTTAATGCACTCCTTAATGGCCAATCAGGGATTAAACGTTTAGATGCTGGCTTTACAGATCAGTTAGATGCCAAGCTTGCAGCGCAAGCTAAATTCGATGGTACGCAGCATTTTACAAAACAAGAGTTGGCTTTACTTGATCGCGTCAGTCAATTTGCTTTATATTCGGCGCGCGAAGCATTAAAAGATTCAAAGCTCGATTTAAGTACAATGCAGTTAGATCGCGTGGGTTCTTTTATTGGTACAGGGATGGGGGGTGCGACGTCGACTGAAGAAGGCTACGACCGTTTATTTAATCAAAAAGCGAGACGTCTAAAACCTTTTACTGTATTGATGGCGATGAATGGCGCTGCAGCATCACAGATTGCGATGCACTTTAAACTCAAAGGTCCTAACATCACTTATACCACAGCATGCTCATCTTCAGCGGTCGCCATTGGAGAAGCTTACCGACAAATTAAACACGGATATACCGATACCGCTTTTGCAGGCGGTACCGAAGCGCTACTTACTTTTGGAACGATTAAAGCATGGGAAGCTTTACGCACATTAGCCGAAGAAGATCCGAATGATCCAACTACTTCATGTAAACCCTTTTCTCTTAATCGCACAGGCTTAGTATTAGGTGAAGGTGCTGCCGTCCTTATTTTAGAAGAAATGGAAATGGCGAAAGCGCGAGGGGCTAAAATATATGGCGAAATTACAGGTTATGGTTTAACAAATGATGGCGATCATATCACCCAACCTTCTATCGAAGGTCAATCGCGTGCGATGAAGGCTGCCTTAACTGATGCTAAATTAAATCCAGGCGACATTGGTTACATCAATGCTCATGGCACAGGCACGCTACTAAATGACGCAACAGAAACAGCAGCGATCAAACAAGTATTTGGTGCTTACGCCGCCAATATTCCTGTGAGTTCAACCAAATCCATGCATGGCCATTTGATGGGGGCTGCAGGCGCTGTCGAAATTACCGCCACACTCATGGCATTGGTTAAAAAAGAATTACCACCTACGATTAATTTAAAAGAACCTGATCCGCAATGTGATTTAGATTATGTGCCGAATCAAAAACGTGTCGTGAAAGAGCTTAAACATGTGATGTCGAATTCCTTTGCTTTCGGGGGCACAGCTGGCGTCATTATTATGAGTGCTATTTAAATCATGGTTCAAAAATTAAAAATTAAAGAAAACCTAGAAATACTTTTCTTATTTGGGTTATTTATTTTATGTGATACAGCAACCCAAATATTTTTAAAAAAAGGCGCGACTAATTTAGGTGATATGCCGTTTGATGGAATAAAAAGTTTATTGGCCTATATCTTAAGTCTCTTGATTAATATTAATATTATGACAGGCGTTTTTTTTGTATTGATTGCATTTTTTTCATGGTTAGCGATTTTGTCTAAAATTGATTTATCAAAAGCACAGCTGATAAATTGTTTAGCGTATGTCACAGTGCCTCTTGCATCTATCTTTTTTCTGGGCGAGACTATACATGTGGCACAAATGTTTGGTATTGCACTTATTACCCTAGGCGCCTTTATCGCATCGGTTTAAAAATTTATGAATAAATATTTATTGATATGTCTTATGTTCATTACCCCGGGGCTTTGGGCGGGTGAAATATGGCCTATTGGTAATTGGAATATGTTGGATGATTTTACGGACAGCCCTGAAGCTATTATTCAGATTTCTCAAAATAAGACAGGTGGTTTTGAAGGGAAAATTATAGAAGTATTTTCTGATCCAGAAGATGATCCTGTGGACGTTTGTAAGCCTTGTACCGGATTAGACAAAAATAAATCAATCATTGGCTTAGTTGTATTTAAAAAATTAAAAATGAATAGTAAAAAAGAATTAGAAGGTAAAGTCTTAGATCCTGATTCTGGCAAAATTTATAAGTGTCAATTAAAGTCACTGCCAGACAATCGCATTGAATTACATGTGGTTGTTAATCGTATCATTTCTCAAGATCGTTATTTAAGTCGCGCCAAATAAATTCATTGAATTTGTTAAATTAAATAGACTTAACCTTAGTCTATTCTTCATATTCCCATGTTAAGATTTTGTCCATATGGGGTACTTAATAATCTGTTTTTTAAAAAGATTTCTAGATGTGAATTATTCTCATTTTTTCCTCATTTTTTCTTTATTAAGTGTTTTATTACCAGCTAATGCTGCTGAGTCTATTTGGTATTCAGATAAGGATTTAAAAGAAGAGCGTATTCAACTGATACCCCAGGGTTATATGGATCCATCGGTAGGTGATGCGTGTAGCCCAAAAACATATGACAAACCTTTGTCTTTGGTTGAAGTGACAGAGGCGGCTCTTTGTCATAATCCTCAAACAAAAGAAGTGTATGCGAGCGCTAAAGTTCAATCAGCTCAAGTAGGTGTTGCACGATCACTTTTTTTCCCATCGGTCACCAATACAACATCAGCTAGTGAAAATAAAACACGAACGACAAATTATTCAAATGTGACCAATAAAATTGTGGCATCTTATCTTTTGTATGATTTTGGCAGTCGTGATGCAAACTTAGAAAATGCGCACCAACTTTTAAAAGCAGCAAGTGCAACACAAAATGCAACGGTACAAAATGTTTTATTGGCAGCCGTCAATACTTTTTATCAAGTACATGCGAATAAAGCATTAATGGATGCATCGATTGAATCCGAACATTTATACCAAGAAAGCTTTAAATCTGCAGAGGCTAAATATATTGCAGGCGTTTCAACCCCCGCAGATAAACTTCAAGCACAGACTTCATTTGCCAATGCGACTTTAACAAAACTTAAAAATGAAGGGGCGCTTAAAATTGCTTATGGCAATCTTGCAAATGTGATGGGCATTTCTGCAAATGTGCCCTTTCAGCTACAAGAGAGTAAGGTGAATGTCATACCACAGATGGTAGATGGTGATATTCAAGCACTGATTGAGCAAGCACGACTTCAACGACCAGATTTAATTGCAAGTGAAGCGCAAGTCAAAGCTTCCTTAGCTAAAATTGATGCCGCTAAAGCCGATTCAAAACCTACCGTGGCACTTAATTTATCGAATACACATTCGGACGATAGTAATGCAACTTATACCAATAATTCAGCGATTGGTATTAATGTAAGCATCCCCCTTTTTGGAGGTTACAAGCCAACTTATCTTATTCGATCAGCTGAAGCGACTGCGGAACTTAATGCATCACAAAGAGACCAATTAAAATTACAGGTGTCACTTGACGTATGGACTGCTTATCAAAACTTAAAAACAGCGAACGAGTCAATTAAGGCATCTATGGTTCTAGTTTCAAGCGCAGAAGAGTCTTCACGTATGGCACTTGGAAGATATAAGGAAGGTGTTGGCAATATGATTGATACATTAAATGCACAAAGTGCTTTAGCTAATGCAAAACAACAAAAGATACAATCTATTTTAAATTGGAATATTGCAAGAACAACCCTTGCCCAATCGATTGGTGTCCTTGATAATGCAATGATTCATAAATTACCTGAAGCGTTAAGAGAATGACTTAAGATGAAAAAAATAGCTAATCGTCTGTTAAGCATTGTTTCAATTTTAGTATTTATATTTTCAGCGCTCTACGTTTATCAATTAGCGCATAAAAAGAAACCTGAAGATTTATATCGACTTCAAAATGTAACGCTTGGTGACATTGAACAAAATGTCACTGCCAATGGCACTATTAATCCTGTGATTCTCGTGAATGTGGGTACGCAAGTTTCCGGGCGCGTTAAAAAAATCTATGCAGACTATAACGCTCAAGTCAAAAAAGATCAGGTGCTTTTAGAATTAGAAGATGAACTATTTAAAGCGCAGATTGCCCAGTCGCTGGGTAATGTAAAAAATAATGAAGCTTCTCTCGAATTAGCTAAAGCGAATGAAGCGAGAATGCGTAATTTATTTCAACAAGAATATGTATCAAAGCAAGATCTTGACGAAGCGATTCAAGCCTTTAAATCAGCACAAGCTCAACTCACAACTACTCAAGCACAGCTTAAACGTGATCAAACTAATTACAGCTATTCAATTATTCGCTCTCCTGTGTCAGGTGTGGTGGTGGATCGTGTGGTTGATGTGGGCCAGACAGTAGCTGCAAGTTTACAAACACCCACCTTATTTAAAATTGCGCAAGACTTATCCAAGATGCAGATTGATACAAGCTTCGCAGAAGCAGATATTGGCCGTATTAAAGTAGGGCAAGTCGCTAAATTTAATGTTGATGCATTTCCGAATAAAAATTTTGAAGGTGTGGTTAAACAAATTCGATTAAATCCTACTAACACTGCTAATGTCGTGACATATAATATTGTTATTTCAGTTGATAATCCAGATCAATTGTTGTTACCTGGTATGACGGCTTATGTGAATATTACTTTTGCTAAACATGACAATGTACTTTTGGTTCCTAACGCGGCTCTTCGTTATCGTCCTAAAAATGATGAAACGATTGCGGCGATCAAAAAAGAAAATAACAAAAATGACAAGCTTAAATCAGTAGATGATGGTTTGGCTTTTGGTAAAGTTTATATATTAAAAAATAACAAACCTGAAATGGTGAAAGTTAAAACAAGTATTACCAATGGAAAATTTACTGAAATTATAAGTTCGGAGATTAAAGCAAATGATCTCATCATTACCGGCGATGCGCTGGGAGATAACAAATCAGGTTCAAGTGCACAAGGGCCCAATCGCCCACCACGAGTATTTTAATGCATGATTAATAATGTCATTGAAATTAGCGGGCTTTATAAAGACTACGATACCGTCGCAGGCGTTTTTCCCGTACTGAAAGATGTTAATCTTACGATTTCCGAAGGTGACTACGTTGCGATTATGGGACCTTCAGGTTCCGGCAAGTCGACATTTATGAATATTCTAGGATGTTTAGATCGGCCAACACAAGGCGAATATAAACTTGATCATCAATCGATTAAATCACTCAATGGTAATGAACTTGCAAAGCTTAGAAATAAAACTATAGGTTTTGTATTTCAAGGATTTAATTTACTTTCAAGATCAACACTTCTCGACAATGTATCTTTACCTTTAGTTTATGCAAATGATAGCAAAATGCTGAGAGATGAAAAATCAAAAAAACTATTAGAAAAAGTAGGCCTAGGTCAATACCTCAATTCGAAACCTAATCAAATTTCAGGTGGCCAAGAACAGCGTGTTGCAATTGCACGTGCGCTCATTAATCAACCACGTATTATCTTAGCAGATGAACCAACAGGTAATTTAGATAGTAAAACGAGTGAAGAGATTATGTCTTTATTTAATACTTTAAATAAAGAAGGCATCACGATTATTATCGTGACACATGAAAATGACATCGCAGATCATGCAAGTAGACAAATACGTTTTTTAGATGGAAGAATTGTAGATGATCGACGCAATCAAAAATTTGAGGAAATCTATTAATGTTTTTTTCTATGTTAAGTGAAGCCTGGCATGCGATGGGCGCTAACCGCTTAAGAACATTTTTGACGATGTTAGGTATGGTAATTGGTGTAAGTGCGGTTGTCCTCATGATGGCGATAGGTGAAGGTGCACAACAGGCTATTAAAAAATCGATCGATTCGATGGGAAGTAATTTATTTGTGATTTTATCGGGCTCTTCAAGCACATCAGGATCAAGAACTGGCTCAGGTAACTCTTCAGCATTAAATATCAATGACGCTAATGCAATTGGTGAGTTAGATGATATTGCAATGATTGCACCTATTAGCACAGGTAATGCACAAATTATTTATGCAGGAAATAATTGGAATACAGTCATTATTGGTACGGCACCTTCTTATTTTTCTATTCGTGGATGGAATGTTGATAGTGGTAATTTGTTTACGGAGACTGATATTCGTTCGGCTAATCGTGTCGCTTTGATTGGGAAAACAGTGGTTGAAAATTTATTTGGCGATGATGTGGATCCTATTGGCAAAACGATTCGCATTAAAAAAAGCCCCTTCATGGTTTTAGGTGTATTAGAAGCTAAAGGACAAAGTTTTGATGGGCGCGATCAAGACGATACGATCATTGTGCCGATTACTACCGCACAACGAAAATTATTTGGTAATCAGATTCCAGGTAGTGTTCGTATGATTATGGCTCAAGCAAAATCAGAAAAATATATGGAGACTGCAGAAAATGCGATTAATGAACTTATACGTCAGCGACATAATATTCGTGAAAATACTGAAAGTGATTTTTCTATAAGAAATTTAACGGCTATGGCAAAGACAGCAAGTGATACCGCAAGAACCATGTCGATGTTATTGGGGGCTATTGCATCTATCTCACTACTTGTGGGAGGTATTGGTATTATGAATATTATGCTGGTGTCGGTCACTGAGCGCACACGTGAAATTGGTATTCGTATGGCAATCGGTGCTCGAGAAAAAGATATTCTCCTTCAGTTTTTATTGGAAGCATGTGTGATTTCTATTGTAGGTTGTATCATTGGTGTAGGCCTTGGATTAGGGGGTGCGTTAATGGTAAAGAAAATGGCGGGTGCAGAAATATTAATTTCTATGCAATCTATTGCTTTAGCTTTTTCAGTAGCTGCAAGTGTAGGTGTTTTTTTTGGATACTATCCCGCCAGTAAGGCTGCGAAGCTTCATCCTATTGAAGCGCTAAGATATCAATAAGTGACTTTAGATATTAAAAAACTCTCGCATAATAGGGCTTTTTAATTTAAATGATAATTACTTAAACATCATGCGTTTTAAAGTGCCATCTTTATTCACAAAGGCATGTTTAATGACAGCTAATATATGAAGCACAAGTAATATAAGCAATAGAATGCCAATAGCTTCATGAGTTTCTTTAAAAAAATCTCTGACACCTTTATTACCTAAACCTTCAGCTAAGGAAATACCAAACCATTTAACACCGTACTTACTATATAAGGCCATGGTTAAGCCTGATAAGGGCAAAAGGACCATAATAAGATATAAAGCATGATGTGTTGCATTCGCTAATTTCTTTTCCCATGCTTTCATTGTTTTGATGAGGGCCGGTGCGGGATGCGTAAGTCGCCAGAAAACTCTAAATGCAATGAATCCGAGAAGCGTAATTCCTATAGATTTATGAAGATTGAAATAAAAAGTGCGTGGCGAAACTTCCTCACTTAATTGCCATGTATAAATGCCTAAATCAAATAAATCATAATTCGAAGCTTTAGCGGCTTCCTTTGGTAGGTCGCACATATACCAGCCCAATAAAAACATGAAGACAATACCGAATCCAATTAACCAATGCAGTATGATTGCGGTCTTTGTATATTTTGTAGATAAAGTTGCCATAATTGATTCCTTATCGTTATGCATATGCACCGAATGCTCATATTTTAACCTACTCTAAAAAAGTGAGGGTACTTAAAAGGTATTTTAATGATTACCATGATTCATGACGGTACTTGATATAAATCAATACAAAAAAAGCAGCCATCGGCTGCTTTTTAAATGCACTAAATATTATTTTTGTTTTTTTGTTTTTGCTCTATTATCAAATGCAAAAGTGGTCACTGGATTTTGCATGAGCATAATTAAGCCACCGGTAATTGCTAGGTATTGCATAGCTTGCTGAAGAGGAAGAAGATTCAAAGGTGCTGGCACTATCGTAAATGTATATAAATAAGATAAAGCATTGATGAGTGTATAGATCGTTAATATGATCGCTGAAATCCTTGTTTTAAATCCTATTAAAAGGGTAAATCCGACGATGAGTTGCACTACGACTGAAATTGGTGCAAAAATACCAGGAAGACCATGGCTCATCAATCCATTTTGATAGGCCATATAACCACCAACTATATTGAGAATGCCAGTGAGTGAAAGAATGATGGATATAAGAAAAATTTGTGCAATGAATACGCGTGCGATAGCAGGTAAAAATTTATTCATACAATCCTTAAAAAAAGATAGAAAGAAAGCATATCATGCCTTTAACACAATCAAGATGCAAGTATTTCACTTATGAAATCTAACCTTCAAATTGATATTGCAAATTGGATTGATGCATATGATGCGCTCAAGATGATTCGTCAAAAAGTGTTTATTGAAGAACAAAAAGTTCCTATTGATTTAGAGTGGGATGGCATAGATGAAAGAGCCATTCATTTTTTAGCTTATCAAGATGGAAAGGTGATTGGCTGTGCAAGAGGTATGGTATCGAATGATAGTTTGCAATTAGGACGCATGGCTGTATTAAAAGAAATGCGTCATCAAGGCGTAGGTCGAGCATTAATCGAGAAAGTAATGCTGACAGCAAAAGTTAATCATTTAAAGTCGATTGCCATTAGCGCACAATGTCACGCAATTAATTTTTATATGAAGTTTGGATTTAAGATTATGAGTGAAATTTATCTGGACGTAAATATTCCACATCGCGATATGTTATTTGAGTTTTAAAAGTATTTTTCTTATTACTGCAGGAAGTGCTGCACCTTCTAAATCTTCTAGGGGAATCCATGTATACGGCTGGGTTGAACGCTGAGATTTAGTCTCAAGAATGCTATAAGTAATATTAAGTTTGAAATGTGTGAATGTCGTTGTTATGTGAAGATTTTTTTTGATCATCACCGCATCAAACCCAAATTTTTTTTTCACCCAATTTCCAGTGTTGATGGTTTTATTTTCATACTGAGGTAAAGACCAAAGCCCTCCCCATATACCTTGATGAGGACGTTTTTCTAAAAGTACTTCTTCATAATTTTTGATGATGACCATATATATGGATTGTGTAGGAATATTCTTTTTAGGTCGCGGCAATGGCACGGCATGTACTTTGTTTTTTAAAAATGCAACACACGTTTTTTTAAGCGGGCATAGAGGACATAGCGGTTTTTTATTACATACCGTGGCCCCTAAATCCATCAGCGCTTGGGTATAAATTGCAATCGCTTTTTTAGGCAAAAGGGATTCAGCATAGGCCCATAGTTTTTTTTCGATATTAGGGAGCCCCGTCCATTCTGTGATTAAAAAATAGCGGGCAAAAATACGTTTCACATTGCCATCAAGAATTGCTTTTCTTTGATTAAATGAAAAAGCGGCAATAGCACCGGCAGTTGATCGTCCAATGCCCGGTATCTTCATCATCATTTCAAAGTCAGATGGGAAAATACCTTGCATATCATGCATGATCATTTGAGCGCCTTCATGAAGAAAACGTGCGCGTCGGTAATAACCTAAACCACTCCATAAGCGCATTACCTCCTCTTCGTCAGCGTTAGCCAATGCTTTAATTGTGGGGAATTTTTTCATAAAGCGTTGGTAATAATCAATGACGGTAGCAACTTGTGTCTGTTGTAACATAATTTCAGATACCCATACGGCATAAGGATCTTTAGATTTTTGCCAAGGCAAATGATGCCGACCCGACTTGGCATGCCAAGTGATCAACTGATTAGCAAGTGATTTCATGAAGAGAGTTGGTGAAGCCAGTGGCTAAAGTTATTTATACCTTCGAAACCTAAGAGATAAAGACCTACAAAAAATACAGCGAAATAAGCTATGGTAAAAAGAATCCAAAAGAAAGCAATTAAAATAAAAAGACCATCTTTGTGAAGTTGACCAAGTGCACAAAATAAAATCGCGAGTCCTGGAAAAAAATTATTTAAAGGCAGTATACCAAAAGGAATAGCCATGAGCATGCCTGAAAAAATAAGACAAATCGCTTGGATTTGAATACCTAAAGAGTCTTTAATAAGACTAAGTAAGCGTGGCTTGGTAAATTTTTCAGTCCATAGAATAAGCTTAATAGCAGCATTTGTAATACGTCGCCAGTTATCAAGACTTAATACAATGCTATCAATTTTTTTAGGCAAATGAGGCACAGCATATCCTTTTAAAATTTGCCAACCAAAGGCTACAAATGTAATGCCACCTAATACGCTGATAGGACCGACTGGGAAGGGTTGCATAAAAGGCAACACCAACAAAAAACTAATAAATGAAAATCCAAAATGATTAAGCTGCGATAAACCTTTCTTAATGCTCACGGGATGACGCTCAGCTTTTTTGACGATACCATGCAGTGTTTGAATTAACGCTCGATGATTTGACATCGTTAAACACTAAAATAAATAAAAAAGATGGTACCTAAGATAATGCGATACCAAGCAAATGCGATGAAGGTATGTGTAGCTACAAAACGAATAAAAAGTTTAATCACTGCATAAGCACTTAAAAAAGCCGTGATAAAACCAATTACAAAAATTGGTAGATCTTGCAATGTGAGATCGTGGAAATTTTTAAGTAAATCAAAAAGTGCTGCAGCCGTAATAACAGGAATCGCAAGAAAAAAAGAAAATTCAGTCGCTGTTTTTCGATTTAAACCTAAGAGCATACCGCTCATAATAGTTGCCGCCGCTCGTGAAACGCCGGGAATAAAAGCTAAGCATTGCGCACAACCAATTTTAAAAGCTTGTAGCATGTTCATAGCCTCAGTTGATTTCGTGTTGATTTTTAAAGATTGCTTTTCAATGAGCATCATTATCACGCCACCTAAGATGAGTGCGAGCGATACATAGAGGGGTGAAAATAAATACGCTTTGATCGCTTTATGAAATAAAAGTCCTAAAATGGCTGCTGGTAAAAATGCAATGAAGAGACGTAAAATAAATGCTTGTGAGTTCTTGTCATGTAATGAATTGAGCGCGATTTTAAAAAGTATTGTGCGATATTCGACGACGATCGCAAGAATGGCTCCTAGCTGAATAAAAATTTCAAAAACATTTGCTGATGCTTGATTAAAGCGTAGGATATCTCCTGCAATAATTAAATGCCCCGTGCTACTGACTGGTAAAAATTCAGTTGCACCTTCAATGAGACCTAAGATAAGACTTGAAAAATAAAGCGAGATATCCATTTAGGTTTTTTGATAAATCTCAACACCCTTTTTAATAAATTCAATCGATTTTTCTTCCATACCTTTTTTGAGTGCTTCGTCTTCTTTTATACCTTTAGCTTTAGCATAGTCTCTTACATCTTGTGTAATTTTCATGGAGCAAAAATGAGGACCACACATCGAACAGAAGTGTGCTTGTTTTGCGCCTTCTTGCGGCAAGGTTTCATCATGAAATTCTTTTGCTTTTTCTGGATCGAGCCCTAAATTAAATTGATCTTCCCAGCGGAATTCAAAACGCGCTTTGGATAAAGCGTTATCTCGAATCTGCACGCCCGGATGACCTTTTGCTAAATCAGCTGCATGCGCTGCAATTTTATATGTAATGATGCCTACTCTGACATCTTCTTTATCTGGCAATCCTAAATGTTCTTTCGGTGTCACATAACAGAGCATCGCACATCCATACCAACCAATCATTGCAGCTCCGATCCCAGATGTGATGTGATCATAACCCGGCGCAATATCAGTCGTTAAGGGACCTAAAGTATAGAACGGTGCTTCACCACAATGCTCGAGTTGAAGATCCATATTTTCTTTAATAAGATGCATCGGGACATGGCCTGGACCCTCAATCATGCATTGCACGTCATGTTTCCATGCGATCTGTGTTAACTCACCTAATGTTTTAAGTTCAGCAAACTGTGCTTCATCATTAGCGTCATAAAGTGAGCCAGGTCTTAAACCATCACCTAAACTAAAACTTACGTCATAGGCTTTCATAATTTCACAAATGTCTTCGAAGTGTGTGTAGAGGAAAGATTCTTGATGATGTGCTAAGCACCATTTAGCCATGATTGATCCACCGCGACTCACAATGCCCGTCATACGTTTTGCTGTCATAGGAATATAACTTAATCGAACACCTGCATGAATCGTAAAATAATCGACACCTTGCTCAGCTTGTTCAATAAGTGTGTCTTTAAAAATTTCCCATGTCAGATCTTCAGCTTTACCATTTACTTTTTCGAGTGCTTGATAAATAGGTACAGTCCCAATTGGCACAGGACTATTTCGGATAATCCATTCACGTGTTTCATGAATATTTTTACCCGTAGATAAATCCATCACTGTATCTGCACCCCAACGTGTTCCCCACACCATTTTTTCAACTTCTTCGCTAATGCTCGAACCTAAAGCGGAGTTACCAATGTTGGCATTAATTTTGACTAAAAAATTACGGCCAATAATCATCGGTTCTGTTTCAGGATGATTAATATTTAAAGGAATGATGGCGCGACCGCGCGCAACTTCGTCCCTTACAAATTCAGGCGTAATTATTTTAGGAATGGATGCACCAAAGTCATGACCAGGATGTTGTGTTTGTAAAAAATCTGACATACCTTCGCGTCTTTGATTTTCACGGATGGCGATATATTCCATCTCAGGAGTCACGATCCCGTGTTTGGCATAATGCATTTGTGTAACATTGTGTCCCGTTTTTGCTCGGCGTGGTTGTCTTAATAAATTAAAACGCATTTGCGTAAGTGCTGGATCTGTTTTGCGTTTATGTCCAAAAAGGGAAGTAGGACCTTTTAAAGATTCAGTGTCATTTCTTTCATCAATCCATTGAGTTCGCGTTGAAGGAAGACCATTGCGAATATCAATTTGATAATTAGGATCAGTGTAAGGACCTGAGGTATCGTAAACCATGATCGGTAGATTTTTTTCAGCACCAAAAGATGAAGGGGTATCCGACAACGTAACTTCTCTAAAAGGGACTCGGATGTCTGAACGCGAACCTTTTACATAGACTTTTTTTGATTTTGCGAAAGGCTTTAACGCTTCAGGATCGAGCGAAGCAGTTTCGTTTAAAAATTGATCGATATTTTTTTGTAATTGTTTAGCAGTCGTGTTCATGAATAACTCCTTAAATTTTATGTATACCGTAAGGAGTCTTTTAAGACTGCATTCCCTACGGCGGTATTACCCGCATCAGGTTCAAAGGGTTTTTCTCACTATTTTAAAGATTTTAAAATAGACCCCTAGCACTCCATAAAATTACGCGAAACACCCATGAAATGCAAGTTAGATTTATATTTAATCATGATGAAATTTAGTGAACTTGTCTTTGTTATAATGGCCTTATGACGCTATATGGCATTGAACAAAATCGTTTTAATATGATTGAACAGCAAATTCGCACGTGGGAGGTCCTTGATCCCGAGGTGCTTAATTTACTTCATCAAGTACACCGTGAAAAATTTGTGCCGACTCAATATCAGGGGGTCACATTTGCAGATACCGAAATTCCTTTGGGTCAAGATGCTTTTATGTTGTCACCTAAATTAGAAGCGCGTCTTATTCAGTCTTTATTTTTACAAAAGAAAGATCATGTCTTAGTTGTAGGTTCAGGCAGCGGTTATCTCACAGCATTGCTGGCAAGTTTAGCGAAAGATGTAGTGTCGCTCGATATCAATCCCTATTTTACAGGGCTTGCTAAACAAAATTGTCAGACATTAAAATTTAATAACATTCAATTTGTCACTGGCGATGGGTCATTGGGGTGGGTTAAAAGTAAGCCTTATGATGCTATTCTTTTTGCGGGTTCTTTACCTAAAGAGCCAGAAGGGGTGCGCGATCAATTAGCATTAGGCGGAAGATTTTTATGTGTTTTAGGCCATGCACCTGCGATGCATGCAACTTTAATTACCAAAATGGGCGAAACAGATTTTAATCAAGAAATTTTATTTGAAACTGTTGTGCCACCACTTTATTTTAAACATGAGAATAGTTTTATTTTTTAATCACTATGATCAATGATCAATCTTTAAGTCAAGTTGTCATGATTGATATGCAAGAAAAACTTGCAGATGTCATGCCAAAACCTGAGATAAAAAAAATTATTCATACTTCTCAAGTGTTGATTGAAGCCACTCAGCTTTTAGATATTCCACTACTTCATACTGAGCAATATCCAAAAGGTCTTGGCCCTACGATCAAAAATCTACAATCGTTACTACATAAAAAAGCCATTGAGAAGAAAGTATTTTCATGTGTTGATGAGCCACAATTTAAGAGCGCACTTGTAAAAACAAGATCGCAGATAGTTTTATTTGGTATGGAAACACATATTTGTATATTACAAACTGCACTTGCATTAAAAGCGATGGGTAAAGAAGTTTTTGTGGTAGAAGACGCGACACTTTCAAGATCAAATCTAAATCATCAAAATGCAATCGCTCGATTACGACACGAAAGTATTGTTATTACAAATGTAGAGTCAGTGATATTTGAATGGCTAAGAATTGCAGAAGGCGATATGTTTAAAGCAGTGAGTCAATTAATTAAAAGATTGACTTAATTTGCTGTAGTATTTTTAAAGTGCCTCCTCGATGTTCCTTCATAATTTTATTGCACGCTTTTTTCATTTTAAATTGCGTTGATGATTGAAGCATTCTAGTTAAAACTATTTGAAGTTCATCTAGCGTTTGAATGCGTAATCCCGCACCCGTCTCAATGGCATACTTGGAAACATCATTAAAGTTATACGTGTGTGGACCTAAAATCACGGGCACATGCATTGCCATAGACTCAATGAGATTTTGTCCGCCATAAGAGAGCAGAGTGCCGCCTATGAGCGCTATATTCGAGAGACTATAATATTCATACATCTCACCCATCGAATCGCCTAATATAAAGTTATATTTTTTTGTTGTTTGTTGACGATCAGTACGTTTAATAAAATGAAGACGATTTTTTTTAAAAAGAAGTTCAACTTCTTTAAAGCGTTGTGGATGACGCGGCACAATAAGTGTTATTAAATGTTTGATATTAAGCTTTAATAAAGCTTGAATAATTATTGCTTCTTCACCTTGCCTTGAACTTGCAATTAAAAGTACAGGTTGATTTTTTAAACCTAAATGTTTTTTAAGTTGGATGCTCTTCGCTAAAATATTTTGAGGCGGACTCACATCAAATTTTAAATTACCCATCACTTCTATTTTGTTAGCACCCAGCGCTTTAAAACGTCTCGCATCACTTTTTGTTTGCGCTAATACACCTGATAATTTTTTTAAACTTGTTTTTATCAACGGTGAAATTTTTCTATAGAGCTGAAAAGACTTCTCAGATAAACGTGCGTTTATTAAAAAAAGTGGAATAGATTTTTGTTCGGCTATATGAATTAAATTAAACCAAAGTTCGGTTTCAAGTAAAAGACCGACTCTAGGTTGATGTGTGGATAAAAAACGATGCACTGCGTCGGGCGTATCAAAAGGCAGATACATACGATGAATACGATGATTTTGAATGTCGATGGAGGTTGCTCTGCCGGTTGGCGTGCCATGGGTTAGAAGTAAATGATGACGCGGATATTTTTTTAAAAAAACTTTGATAAGAGGTATGGCCGCCTTTGTTTCCCCCACCGATACTGCATGAATCCATAAAGTTTTACGTTCTTCCCAAGATTTTTTACTATGACGGGTATAAAAACCATAGCGTTCGCCCCAATGGTTTAAGTACTCAGGCTGCTTTAATGCCCGGTAAATCAGCTTAATACACGTGAACGGGAGGAGAAAATAGACTAAAAGACTATAAAAAAAACGAATCATGCCGATATTTTCGCATAAACCATCTTGATCAATTTGTGTTTAATTTATTTTTGAAAGAAAGCTTGCTTAATTTTAAAAAATTATTCTTGAAAATGAGGGGTTAATTTTTGCTCTAAATTTGTGCATATATTTCATTTGACGGACTACTAGAGCATGATAATATGTTTGAAAAAACTACTATATATTGTGGTTTTTAGGTTAAAACTATCTTTCGGTAGTAAATTAGTAATAACTTAATAATAAAGAGTAAATTCAGGGGAAATCTATGCTCAAAGCTGTTCGTCCAAAGTCGACTCAAAGTGACTATCAAGATCACGAAATACCGATTCAAGATGTCTCGCTAGATATTTGGGATAAAAAATATCGTTTGAAGTCAAAACAAGGCGAATATGTGGATAAAGATATAGATGATTCTTTTATGCGCGTTGCACGCGCATTGGCAGACGTGGAATCCCCTCAAAAAAGAGAAGTATGGTATGAAAAATTCTTATGGGCATTGAGACATGGTGCTATTCCAGCAGGCCGGATCACTTCTAATGCAGGTGCGCTTGAACATAAGCCTGCCACAAGCACAATTAATTGTACGGTTTCAGGTATTGTCGAAGACAGTATGTCGGGCATCTTGGATAAAGTGCATGAAGCAGGCCTTACTTTAAAGGCAGGCTGTGGCATCGGTTATGAGTTTTCGACGTTAAGACCTAAGGGTGCCTTTGTGGCCGGGGCCGGCGCTTATACCAGCGGACCACTCTCATTTATGGATATCTACGACAAGATGTGTTTCACCGTATCCTCAGCAGGAGGTCGTCGTGGTGCACAAATGGCAACTTTTGATATTGCCCATCCTGATGTCACTGACTTTATTAAAGCAAAACGTGAAAATGGCCGACTCCGACAATTTAACCTTTCATGTTTAATTACTAAAGAATTTATGGAAACTGTCAAAGCTGATAGCGATTGGAAAGTAGCATTTCCTGTCACTGAGAAAGAGTCGATTGTTGATGGATTAAATATCAACGATGAAAGCCAAGTGGTTTGGAGAGAATGGCCTGTAAAAGGGAAGTATCTCACCAAGAATGAAGGTATTGATGCAGGTAAAGTTGCATGTCGCGTATATAAAATAATTAAGGCGAGACGTTTGTGGGACATCATCATGTCATCAACTTATGATTTTGCAGAGCCTGGTTTTATTTTGATTGATCGCGTGAATGAAATGAACAACAACTGGTTTTGTGAAAATATTCGTGCGACCAATCCATGTGGCGAACAGCCGCTACCACCTTATGGAGCATGTTTATTAGGCTCTGTGAATCTCACAAAATTTGTGAAAAAACCTTTTACTGATGAAGCGTTCTTCGATTGGGCAGAATATAAAAAAGTGATTGCCATTTTTACACGCATGCTTGACAACGTGGTTGAAATTAATGGCTTGCCGTTAGAGGAGCAACGTAAAGAAATTTTACGTAAACGTCGCCACGGTATGGGGTACTTAGGCTTAGGCTCATCTCTCACCATGCTTAAGATGAAATACGGTGATGATGATTCATTAAAATTTACCGAAGAAGTTAGTCGTATTTTGGCCGAGGTAGGTTGGGAAACGGGCATTGATTTAGCAGATGAAAAAGGATCTGCGCCGATTATGGAAGAAGATTTTGCGGTAACCGCTGACATGCTAGCGAAGCGTCCTGAAATGGCTGCAGATGGCATTAAAGTCGGGAGCAAAATCAAAGGTAAAGTATTGCTCGGTAAATATAGTCGTTACATGCAGCAATTCCCAGAAGGCTTGCGTAATAAGATCGCTAAGAAAGGCGTACGTTTTACACATCATAGTTCGATCGCTCCTACTGGCACTATTTCATTATCACTTGCAAATAATGCAAGTAACGGTATTGAACCTTCTTTTGCACATCACTATAGCCGCAATGTTATTCGCGAAGGTAAGAAATCAAAAGAAAAAGTGGATGTTTATTCGTATGAGTTATTAGCATACCGTGAATTAATCAATGGGAAAGCGATGCCATTTTCAGAACATGAAGATAAAAAATTACCTGAATATTTTTTAGACTCTTCAACGATTCAAGCAAAAGCGCACGTGGATATTCAAGCAGCTTCGCAAAAATGGATTGATAGTTCTATTTCTAAAACGATCAATGTACCTACTAATTATGATTATGAAGATTTTAAAAATATTTATTTGTATGCATATGATAAAGGCCTTAAAGGCTGCACTACATTTAGATTCAATCCCGAAGCTTTCCAAGGCGTCCTTGTGACAGAAAAAGATTTGGAAAATACAACTTATAAATTTACATTGGATGATGGCTCTCAAATTGAAGCAAAAGGTAACGAAGAAATTGAATATGATGGTGAGATTCACTCAGCAGCGAATCTTTATGACGCACTTAAAGAAGGTTATTACGGTAAGTTCTAAAAAGAATATCAAGGGAAAATAATGGTAATTAAAATTGAAAAAAAAATCATAGGGTATAACGTTGTGAGTAAAGAAGATAAAGCTAATGCTTTGTCGACTAAAGAAAGTCAAAATGTTGTGCAATTAGGTGACCCTTTAGGCCGTCCTGAAAAAATTACAGGATCTACTTATAAAGTAAAAACACCTGTGACAGAGCATGCGCTTTATATCACGATCAATGATGTCATCATGAATGAAGGTACACCTCAAGAACATCGCAGACCATTTGAAATTTTTATTAATTCAAAAAATATGGATCACTTTCAATGGATTGTAGCTCTTACACGTGTGATGTCAGCGGTATTCAGAAAAGGTGGCGACCTAACATTTTTAGTTGAAGAGCTTCATAGTGTATTTGATCCTAATGGAGGTTATTTTAAAAAAGGCGGTAAATACGTACCGAGTTTAGTAGCTGAAATTGGTGAAGTAGTTGAGCAGCATTTAATTGATATTGGCATGCTTAAAAAAGCTTTGCCTGATGAACATCAAAAAAAATTGATGGAAGAAAAGTGTGCTGAGTACATGGAAAAAAATTCTGAAGAAGTTGACAGCACAGGCTATCCAAAAGGCTCACAACTTTGCGGCAAATGTCAAACTAAGGCAGTCATTATGATGGATGGATGTTTGACATGCTTAAGTTGTGGCGATAGTAAATGTGGCTAAGATTTATTTTTTAAGGAACTAAGTTTATTAGCTCCTTATATATACTAAAAGAAATAGCAAATAGAATTTTATTATGTATAGATTAGTTTTTTTATTTATTTTTGTTTCTTCATCTGTTTTTGCATTCCCAAGCGACGATGTCACATTTGCAGTTAATCATGCCATTGTAAAAGTACACGTGGCCAATAACACAGGTAATCACGGGGTAGGCTCTGGCATTGTAGTGGCTGATAATCAAGTAGCGACTAATTGTCATGTGGTGGCGAATGCACAAGGCGTTCAAGTGAGTAAATTTGGTGTGGCTTTTTCACCCTCCTCAATGAAAGCTGATTGGCGTCATGATTTATGTATTCTTCAATTTCAATATCTCGATATAAAACCTGTTTCGTTGGGTGACACTCAAAAGCTCAATTATCAGCAGTCTGTATTTTCAAAAAGCTTCGGTGGAAATGCGCTTAAACCAATTATTTCTTTTGGCAATATCAAAGCGTTATATACGTTAGATCATGAAAAAATTATTCAATCTTCTGCAGGCTTTGCAATGGGAGCTTCTGGCGGAGGCTTATTTGATGATGAAGGTCGTCTTTTAGGACTCACTACTTTTAAAAGTCCTGGACGACACGCTTATTACTATAGTATTCCGGTGGAATGGATTAAGACTTTGCTCAACAAAGGTAAAGACATACAGCTCACAGCGCAAACTGAAGCCCCTTTTTGGGATGCTCCTTTTGAAAAAAGACCTTTCTTTATGCAAACTTATGATGCAACGAGAGAAGAGTCGTGGGGTCGTTTAAAAAATATTGCAGTGCTTTGGCTCAACATAGAACCAGAATCCGAAGAAGCTCTTTTTTATGATGCATTAGCAAGTTTTGAGCTTAAAGATTACGTGCTGGCTAAAAAAGAATTGAATGAGGTAGTTAAAAAAAATCCACGTCACGCACAAGCACAACTTTATTTGTTAAAGTTAGCAAAATTAAACTATGATAAAAATGAAGTAAGTGCAATTGAAATTGTCTTAAGCCAACTCGACGAATCCTTATTGAAAGAGTCTCAATGAAAAGCATGTTAAAAAAACAATCTGTTTTGGCACTATCAATTTTATTGATAGGCTGTGGCAGTATGAGTGTGCCGGATATTAATTTACCGATGCTTAATGGCGACTATAGAGAACTTTCATTGGCCCCTAAAGATGCTATCGAATATCAATGTGAGAAAAATCGACATTTTTATGTAAAAGTCTTAGAGGGGGGTAAAGAGATGTGGCTGATTTATTCTGATCGTGAATTTGGCCTAAAACAAGTGGAAAGCTCAAAAAATGTATACACAAATGATGCTACAACCCTAGAGATTAATGACCCTGAAACTTTTATCAAAGAAGGCGACGTGTTAGCCTATCAAAAATGCCAGCCTAAAAAATTGAAATAGAGTTTGCCTTCGTTAAAAACGAAGCGTACATTAAAGATTCATCACCATTTGATTTTGGAGAGTCTTATGGATAATAAATACGGTCTTGGCAGTACCAAAGTATCAAGTGAAATTCATGATAGCCATCATAAGACGATGACTTGTGTGAAATGTCACAAAACAAATTTACAGTATTGTCCTACAATGCAGGATCATCAGTGCAAAGATTGTGGCGAGTGGCAAAATGACGCACCTTTGAATTATTCAACAGGCCGCAGCTCAGACTACTAAAGCCCCATAAAAAATATTTGAATTCACTTTAAACCCTTTGTGATTCTAGTAAAATAAGAGGTTCTATTTTAAAACCTTATATTTACTAGGATGATGCATGTTAATTCAGTCAGAATACGTTGATTTAAATACTTCTACCGGCATTATGCGTACTTTTTTACATAAACCTGTTACTCAAAAAAAGACGCCAGCAATTCTTTTTTATTCAGAAATTTTTCAGCAAACAGGTCCCATTGAGCGTGCAGCTAAAATGATTGCAGGCCATGGATTTACCGTTTTGGTACCTGAAGTTTTTCATGAGTTAAATCCGATTGGAACGATACTTGCATATGACGATGCAGGTCGTGACAAAGGTAATGCAGACAAATCCAATAAAGATGTTGAAGGTTACGATATAGACAATCAGGCGATGATTGCTTGGGTTAAAAAACAAGCATGGTTTTCAGGACATATTGGAGCTATGGGATTTTGTATTGGTGGCCATCTTGCATTTAGGGCAGCTTTACAATCTGAAGTAGAAGCAACGGTCTGTTTTTACGCGACTGATTTACATACTAATGTCATTCCTAATAAACCCAACCAGCATAGTATGGATCGCTTAAAAGATATTCGTGGCGAACTTCTTATGATTTGGGGTAAACAAGACAATCATATTCCAGATGCTGGACGTAAACTCGTCTATGAAAAAATGCATGATACGAAATTAGCATTTACATGGCATGAATTTAATGGCCAACACGCGTTTATGCGTGATGAGGGCGAACGTTATGATCCTGAGCTTGCGATGTTAGGTTATGAGTTAGCACTCAAACTTTTCCAAAGAAAACTTAGTTAAACACAGTCAGACAAAGATTCAAGCCAACGATGACGACAGAGTTTTTCTTCTGCTGTTAATTCAATTGGCACTATTTTGTCTTCTAATTTGACAGGACACCCTGCCCCGCCTTCACCTTTTGGCAAAGTATTCAACGAATCTGTATTATAATTTTGCATAAGCTTTTCCTTTTGGGAATAAAGTTAAATCTATGGAATTGTGTTCCATGTAATAAGACTCAAAGTTTTAAAATAAATTCAATTTTTGATGAATCAAGCAACATCAATGAATCTTAAAATTAACGGCAATATAAAATATTTTGATGACAATTCGATGACAGTGGAAGGATTGGTCATGCGACTTAATCTTACAGGCAAGCGTATTGCAATTGAAAAAAATGGCATGATTATTTCTAAAAGTGAATTCCATCAAGCACATCTTCAAGATGGTGATCAGTTAGAAATTGTAGGTGCTGTAGGTGGCGGATAAAATGACGAATAAAAAAGATATATTAACTATTGCAGGACGAACTTATCAATCAAGACTTTTGGTAGGTACAGGCAAATATAAAGATTTTGAACAAACCAGACTTGCAATTGATGCAAGTGGTGCTGAAATTATTACAGTTGCCATTCGTCGAACAAATATTGGGCAGAATGAAGGTGAGCCATCGCTACTTGATTTTGTTCCACCTGATCGATTTACTTATTTACCCAATACAGCAGGTTGCTATTCAGCAGATGATGCGATTAGAACACTTCGTTTGGCGCGTGAATTATTAGATGGACACAAGCTTGTGAAGTTGGAAGTATTAGGTGACCCTAAAACGCTTTACCCTAATGTAATCGAAACATTGAAGGCTGCTGAAACTTTAGTGAAAGAAGGCTTTGATGTCATGGTCTATACATCAGATGACCCGATTATTGCGAAAGAACTCGAAAATATAGGCTGCTGTGCCATTATGCCTCTAGCGTCACTGATTGGTTCGGGCATGGGAATTTTAAATCCATGGAATTTACAAATCATTATTGAACATACAAAAGTACCTGTACTCGTTGATGCAGGTGTGGGCACCGCATCTGATGCTACGATCGCCATGGAATTAGGGTGTGCGGGGGTTTTAATGAATACAGCAATTGCGAATGCTCATAATCCTATTCTTATGGCGGCAGCTATGAAGAAGGCTATTGAAGCTGGACGCGAAGCTTATCTTGCAGGACGTATGGTTAAAAAATTATATTCAGCATCACCGAGCTCCCCGACACAAGGAATGATTTCTTAAAAATATGAGTGCCACAAAACTACATGCGATTCGTATCAGCGTAGAAACTAATTTTATTAATGAAAAATCAAGTATTGAACATGATCGTTATTTTTTTTCTTATACAATTACGATTGCAAATGAAGGATTGTTACCAGCCCAGTTAGTCAGTCGGCATTGGATTATTACAGATGCTAATGAACAGTCATTTGAAGTAAAAGGTTTGGGTGTTGTAGGTGAACAGCCTTTGATTCAACCAAACGAAGCTTATACTTATACGAGCGGTACAGAGATTAATACGCCAGTAGGAAGTATGCATGGAAGTTATCAAATGGTCGCCGAAGACGGAACTTCATTTGATGCAGAAATTCCTATTTTTATTTTATCGATGCCAAGGACACTTCATTAATGAGAAGTTTATTGATATTAATCTTAACTTTTTTTCTTGTTTCATGCACGAATGTGGGGCATAAAGGCGAACGCACTTCAGATATAAAATCAAATTGCGATTGTGCAAAAATCAAATCAGAAAAAGAAGAGCTTATAAAAGTACCAGATTATGGACTTTTAAAAAAATCAGATTGGAGCGCGATTGAACCTTATTTTGAAAATGATAATTTAATTTTTGCATGGACTGCCTGGTTAAGAAGTTGCTCAGCAATAAAAGAAAAAAATGCATGGGGGAAAGTATGTGATATTGCAGACGATATACAAGAGCCTAATCAAGAAACTATTAAAACTTATTTCAAAAAATATTTTAATGTTTATGCTGCAAGTAATATTGATGGCTCAGAGACGGGTATGATTACAGGCTATTATCAGCCTATCTTGAAGGGTAGCAAGGTCAAAACCCCACATTACCCAATTCCACTTTATACACCTCCTAAAGATTTAATTACTGTTGATTTAAGCGAAGTGTATCCAGACTTAAAATCAAAACGTTTACGTGGAAAATTAGTTGGAAATAAATTAATCCCTTATTTATCTCGTGCAGAGATTGATGGCCAAGAATCGCCTTTAGCAGGCAATGAAATTGCGTGGGTAGAAGATCCTGTAGAAGCTTTCTTTTTAGAAATTCAAGGTTCTGGCATTATTCATTTTGATAATGGAGATGAAATACAAATTGGATATGCTGATCAAAATGGCTACCCATTTAAAGCTATTGGTTCAGCACTTATTCAGAAAAAAGAAATTACGATGAGTGAAGCTTCGATGGAAGGCATTAAAAATTGGGCTAAGAGAAATGTTAAAAAACTTAGAGAATTTTTGAATTTAAATTCAAGTTATGTTTTTTTTAGAAAGCTTCCTAATGATTTACCAGGCCCCATTGGCGCATTAGGCGTTTCGATTGAAGCAGAAAGAAGTGTAGCAATTGATCCTAAATTCATACCTTTAGGCGCACCTATTTTCTTATCTACTACACAACCTAATTCGAATGACTCGCTTGATCGACTTATGGTGGCACAAGATACAGGGGGTGCAATTCGTGGAGGTGTTAGGGCTGATTTTTATTGGGGTCGAGGCGATGATGCAGGCAGCAAAGCGGGATCAATGAAGCAGCAAGGTAAGGTCTGGGCATTGCTACCTAAAGAATTTCAATTTCCAACGGACACGCAAGAATTTGTACTAAAGAGAAGTAAGATAGAAGAAGCTTCTAAATAAAAAAGGAAGCATAAAGCTTCCTTTTTAAGTAACTTATTAAGAACAATTACTTGTTCATTACGTACATAGTCACTTCAAAGCCAAAACGCATTTCTGTAGCTGCTGGAGTTGTCCACATAATATTTCTCCTAAAGTTAATAAAACTGCACTTCATGAAAAACTTCATTTATACAGTAAGTGAACTATAGCTATTCCAGTCATAAGACACACGGAAGCGACTATGAATTAAACCTCATGATTTTCATGATAGGGCCATAATATTACTGACTCTCTCATCTAAAACTTTTGGCACATTAATCAAGATAATGGGATCGATTGATTTCCATATAAAATAGATTGGAGTATCGCTGATTTCAAAATTATCTGGATCTAATATGTGGCCATTGCTGTCATAGATTTTAGCTGAGTATAAATCTTCAATATGATAAAACGCATGCGGATCTAATTTATGTTGGTCGCGAGCCCATAAGATATGCATTTGATCTTTGTCATTTTTAAAGTGATGCATCTCAAACAGATTTTCATGAAACAAAGAGGTTTGATATACCATGGTTTGTATTTGATCGACTAAGAATAAAGTGCTTGGTACATTTTGATAAGGTAGATAGAGCTTGGTAAGACTTCCCGATGCTATGGATAGCCATATGCTTCTTAAAGTATAAGATGTGATTTTTTTATATGTAGGTCTAATAAATCCATAAAGTGATTTGATATTAAAGCTTTCCGTAATTTTTTCCATAAGAGAAAGTTTTTTTAATAAGTTGTATTTAAAAATTTTTCCTAACTTAGGAATTATAAAATTTTGATAAATGGATTCAGGTTCTTTATCTGTTTCATTGGATAAATTTATGGTGTGAATATCAGGCAATTGATATTTCTCTTTTAAAAGTATTAAAAGTGTTTCATTAAAGAAAGGGTTAAATGATTGGATAGATGGCCCAGCGGTTTTAATTTTTTTTAAACGTGCAATATTAAATGTCATCGTCCAAATATTTAAAAAGTACTGCAATGCTTTATTGTTATAGCTTGTCATTTCAATTTCAATTGAATCAATATGACGCTGATAACCTAATAATGTGAGATCTAGAAGCTCTCTCCATTGCAAATAAATATCTTCATCATTCATCAATATAAGTTTGATATTAAACTTAATGTCATGCCCTATTAAATCATCCATCAATGTAGGACTAAATTCATTGATACGATTAGAAGGAATGATGAGTGTAACGTCTTTAATATGATGTTGACGACATGTCTCAACGATGCCGACAGGGTCTTCTTCACAATCTTTGATAGTGACTGATAATCCAAAAAAATGATTTGGAATTTTATGATAGCTTGGCGGGGTATGGCCATTTCTAAAAAAAGGCTTGCCACTTAAAATAAATAAAAAAGTATTCTTAAAGAATGCGCGATTGAAAAAAGAAAGCATTTTTATCATGATTTCTATTATAACTTTAAGCTTTAAAATTTTTTAGATAAAAAAGGGCACTTAAAAAGTGCCCTTGAGAAGTCACTACTTTCAGAAAATTTTATTTATGATAAGCCTGTTCGCCGTGTTCAGCGATGTCTAAACCTTCACGTTCAGCATCAGTTTTCACACGTAAACCGATTGTCATATCAATAAGTTTTAATGCAATATATGACACTGTTGCTGACAATACGACTGCTGTAGCTACTGCCCAAAGTTGTGAGATCAGTTGGGCATGCATATCAAACTCACCTACTTTATTTGCAACGTAATCGTAAACCCCTGTACCACCTAAAGCTGGGCTTACAAATACACCGGTCATAATGGCACCAAAAATACCGCCAATACCATGCACACCAAATACATCGAGTGAGTCGTCATAACCAAAAGCACTCTTCACTTTAGATACAAAGAGTAAGCAGATTGGAGATACGCCTGCACCGATGATAAGTGCGCCTACTGGACCTACAAATCCGCATGCTGGAGTAATCGCTACAAGACCAGCGACCGCACCTGATACCGCACCTAACATAGATGGTTTTGATTTTAAGAGCCATTCAAATGCTATCCAAGAAAGTGTTGCCATCGCAGTTGCAAGCATAGTATTTAAGAATGCAAGTGCCGCTAAACCTGTTGCTTCAAGATTTGAGCCTGCATTGAAGCCAAACCAACCCACCCATAATAATGCTGCACCCACCATCGTAAGGGACAAGCTATGAGGAGGCATTGCTTCTTTGCCGTAACCAATTCTTTTACCAACCATTAATGCCGCTACAAGTGCTGCAATACCTGCGTTGATATGAACAACTGTACCACCCGCAAAGTCAAGTGCACCTTTAGCCCACAACCAACCTGCATTACCTAATACGGTTTCTAATGATTTAGCATCAGTGATTGCGTCTGGGCCATCCCAATACCACACCATGTGTGCCATAGGTAGATATGCAAATGTGAACCAGATGATTAAGAATAAAAGTACCGCCGAGAATTTCATGCGTTCAGCAAAAGCACCAACAATTAATGCCGGAGTAATTGCTGCAAAAGTTAATTGGAAAGCCACGAAAATATATTCAGGAATTACAACACCTTTACTGAAAGTGGCTGCAACCGAATCTGGTGTAATACCACTTAAGAACAATTTACTAAATCCACCAAAGAAAGGGCTACCAACTGTAAATGCAACAGTGTAGCCATAGATAGCCCATAAAACACCCATGAGTGAAAAGACCACAAAAGTTTGCATTAAGACCGACAACATATTTTTTGATCGAACTAGGCCACCGTAAAAAAGTGCTAAGCCAGGAATGGCCATGAGCGTGACTAATGCAGTCGCAACAATCATCCATGAAGTATCACCTTTGTTAGGAACAGGCGCTGGTGGTTCATCTTTTTTTGCTTCAGCAGGTTTTTCAGTTGGCGCTGCATCTGCAACTAAAGTTACAGCATCAGCAGCTTCTACTGAAGTTACTTCATTAGCAAAACTTACACTTGTTAGACCTAAAAAGTTTAGGCATAAAAAGCTAATTAATGCGAAAGTTGATAATAATTTTTTCATAATTGTATCCTCTGATTAAAGAGCGTCCTCCCCAGTTTCACCAGTTCGAATGCGATAAACTTCTTCAAGCTCCATCACAAAAATTTTGCCATCACCAATTTTCCCGGTAAGTGCTGATTTTTGTATTGCTTCCACTACGCGTTTGAGTAATTTATTTGGAATCGCTGCCTCGATTTTTACTTTTGGTAAAAAGTCGATAACGTATTCGGCACCACGATAAAGTTCTGTATGGCCTTTTTGACGACCAAAGCCTTTGACTTCGGTCACTGTGATTCCCTGAACTCCAATTGAAGATAGGGCTTCACGAACTTCATCTAGCTTAAATGGCTTGATGACTGCTGTTACAAATTTCATGTTAATTCCCCTTGAGGTTATAAAAAATTAAGATGAGGCTTTGGCCTTAAGGCCCATCTCAACAATAGTGCTTAGAACGTTTTTTGAAGATATACAGTACCGGTACTTTCGCCGATATTTTTTCCGTCATATTTCCAAGTCGTAAAAGTGGATGTATATTTATTATTCGTATCTGTCCAATAAGCTCCAAAATTTACGCCGTTAGAAAAGGCTTTTTGCAAGCCTAGTTTGTAATCGGTGTATGAGGCATCATCATTTGTTCTTCCAGCATCAAAGTCTTGACGACCTATATGAGCTATACCTGTAAAGCCAGACATAAATTCTGCATTTTTGCCAATTAAGTCACCAATTGGAATAGTCGCATTAAGTTCAGCATAATATGTGCCGCTTGCATCGCTCGTATTGCTGTCTGTAGAAAGCTTACCAAAACCCCAGGCAGCATTTGAAACTACATCAGAAATTTTTGCTTGCACCCAGCCGTAGTTTAAGGCGCCATAGATTTCAGTTGTATTTGCTTTTGCAACCCCATTCATCCTAGTACCAGGGTAGTAATATTGGAGAGCTCCGACATCAATACCAAGACCGTTAGCAAATGAATAACGATAACCACCGTAAAGATCCATTTCTAAACTACCACCAGATTTGTAATATTTTGTTTCGCCAGTGCCGGTACCATCAGTTAACCAGCTAATGTTTGATCCCCAAGCGCCCAAATAAAGACCACTCGAGTGTGTAAAATCAACACCACCTTGGAATGCAGGCTTGTGGTTAGTTTGTGTTAAGCCGCGGAAAATATATTGGCTGTAAACACCAACGTTATATGCCAATGTATAATTTGGCGCAGGGGCTTCATCTGCAGCAAAAACGAAAGCAGGCGCTGCAAGGGCTCCTAATACTGCTGTTGTAATAAGCAATTTACGCATTTTTAAAGCTCCTTAAGTAAAAATTCTTCTGAAAATAATGTGACTAGTTATTTTTATGTTCACATAATTATAGAAGCAATTACCGTGCCAATTTATAAAAATCATTAAAATAAATTAGTTATAGAATATTCGAATAAATAGTATGGGACTAATATGCACTTAATGTGAAGTTAAATCTGATAAACTCTTGAAAATAAAGGAAATTTATTATGCTAAATAATGAAAAATTAAGTGAAATATCTAATAAAATTAGAGAGATAGTGAAGGATTCACCTATCAAGGATGTAGAAAAGAATATTGATGCACTATTAAAGAGCATGTTCACTAAAATGGAGCTCGTGACTCGTGAAGAATTCGATGTGCAAACAGAAGTGTTAAAACGCACACGTCAAAAACTAGAAGAGCTAGAAAAGAAATTAGTCGAGATTGAAGCGCGTAAAAAATAATTACTTTTCGTTTCTTGTTACACTTTAGGCTTCAATCATGCCTTACTTATCTAAAAACTCAATGTCGCAGGATTTCATGACTGATCAGGAAAAAATACTAAGAAAGCTTTTGGCTGAACGTATTTTATTGTTGGATGGTGCGATGGGTACCGTGATCCAACAACACAAGCTGACTGAAGAAGACTATCGCGGTGGCACTCAAGGTCGTTTTGCAAAATTTTCAGGACCCCAAGGAAAACGTGAATTATTTCTTAAGGGTAATAATGAATTATTGAGTTTAACTCAGCCTCAAATTATTCAGAGTATTCACGAAGCATATTTAGAAGCTGGCTCCGATATTATTGAAACCAATACATTTGGCGCGACTGAAATTGCACAAGAAGATTATGCAATGTCAGATTTAGCTTATGAAATGAATTTAGCTTCTGCTATATTGGCGCGGGCTGCTGTTCAAAAATTTTCCACAAAAAATAAACCAAGATTTGTAGCAGGCGCTGTTGGCCCAACACCCAAGACAGCATCAATTTCTCCTGATGTGAATGATCCTGGTGCACGCAATATTAACTTTAAACAATTGGCAGATAGTTATTTCAATCAAGTAAAGGCGCTTGTTGAAGGTGGCGTCGATATTCTTCTTGTTGAAACGGTATTTGATACTTTAAATTGTAAAGCTGCTCTTTTTGCAATTGAAACTTATTTTGAAGAGTATCAAGTACGTTTGCCAATTATGTTATCAGGCACAGTGACCGATGCATCGGGTCGAATTTTATCAGGCCAAACAGTAAGTGCATTTTGGAATTCTGTACGTCATGCAAAACCAATTACAATTGGGCTTAACTGTGCGTTAGGTGCTGCTCTCATGAGACCCTATGCAGAAGAGTTATCGAATATTGCTGACACTTATATTTGTATTTATCCTAATGCGGGATTACCTAATCCAATGTCAGATACAGGGTTTGATGAAAAACCTAAAGATACTTCTTCGTTAATTAAAGAATTCGCAGAAAGTGGTTTTGTAAATATTGCAGGTGGTTGTTGTGGAACGACACCGGAACATATTAAAGCGATTGCGAATGAAATTAAAAATATTACACCTCGACATATTCCAAACGTTGAAATTATGACAAGACTTTCAGGTCTTGAATCATTTTTAATTCAAGACAACTCACTATTTGTGAATGTGGGTGAACGAACAAATGTAACAGGATCAAAAGCATTTGCAAATTTAATCATCAACGAAAAATATGATGAAGCACTCTCTGTTGCAAGACAGCAAGTGGAAAGTGGTGCACAAATCATCGATATTAATATGGATGAGGGCATGCTCGATGCCGTCAAAGCAATGAAACATTTCTTAAATCTAATAGCCTCTGAACCTGATATTGCCCGTATTCCCATTATGATCGATTCATCTAAATGGGAAGTGATTGAAGCTGGCCTTCAGTGTGTGCAAGGGAAAGCAATTGTTAATTCAATTTCTTTAAAAGAAGGTGAAGTTGAATTTATACGTCAAGCAAAATTATGTCGACGTTATGGTGCAGCCATTATTGTGATGGCGTTTGATGAAAAAGGGCAAGCTGACACATTTGCAAGAAAAACAGAAATTTGTAGGCGAGCATACGACTTACTTATCTCTAAAATAAATTTTCCTCCCGAAGATATTATTTTCGACCCTAATATTTTTGCGATTGCGACCGGTATTGAAGAGCACAACAATTACGCAGTAGATTTTATTAATGCAACACAATGGATTAAAAAAAATCTTCCTTATGCAAAAATTTCAGGTGGCGTGTCTAATGTGAGTTTCAGTTTTAGAGGGAATGATACAGCGCGTGAAGCAATTCATACTATATTTTTATATCATGCCACTAAGGCTGGGTTATCTATGGGGATTATTAATGCTGGAATGATGGCAGTATATGACGACTTAGATCCTGAGCTTAAAGAGCGTGCTGAAGACGTGGTTCTTAATCGCAGATCTGATGCAACAGAAAGAATGATTGAAATTGCGGGCACTTTAAAAGGAAGCAAAAAAGAGGTGCTGACAATTAATTGGCGAGGTTCAGAAAGCGCACCGGTAAATGTAAATAAAAGACTTGAATATTCTCTTGTACATGGTATCACGGATTTTATCGTTGAGGATACTGAAGAGGCGAGATTAGAAGCCATGAAAAAGAAAGGTCGGCCAATTCATGTGATCGAAGGTCCTTTGATGGATGGCATGAATGTGGTGGGCGACCTTTTTGCTCAAGGGAAAATGTTTTTACCGCAAGTCGTTAAATCAGCTCGTGTCATGAAACAAGCGGTTGCACATCTCATTCCCTTTATTGAAAAAGAAAAAAAATTAGAAGAAAAGCGTACAGGCATTTTTTCCAAACCTAAAGGCAAAATGTTGATTGCCACTGTAAAAGGCGATGTACATGATATTGGAAAAAATATTGTATCAGTGGTACTTCAATGTAATAACTTTGAAGTCATAAATATGGGTGTCATGGTACCGTGCTCGGAAATATTAGAAATGGCTAAAAAAGAAAATGTCGATATTATTGGTTTGTCAGGACTTATTACACCATCTTTAGAAGAGATGACACATGTTGCAAAAGAGATGCAACGTGACCCGCATTTTAGAGGTTTAAAAATGCCATTACTTATTGGTGGTGCTACCACTTCCAGAGCCCATACAGCAGTCAAAATTGCACCTCATTACGATGGACCTGTAATTTATGTACCTGATGCATCAAGATCTGTAGCCGTGATGCAATCACTTTTAACACCAGAACAAAAAGATAAATACATCAGCGATATTGAAAAAGATTATGAACGCGCGCGCGATCAACACGCAAATAAAAAAGGCATTAAGTTGTTAAGCATTCAAGAAGCTCGTTTGAATAAACTAACGCTTCAATTTGATAAAAATTATGCCCCTGTTTCACCTAAGTTTATCGGTAAACGAGTATTTAAAAATATTGATTTACATTTAATTGCACCTTATATAGATTGGAGTCCATTTTTTCAAACATGGGATTTAGTAGGCTTTTATCCAGCAATATTGAATGATCCAATTGTAGGACAAAGTGCGACCCAAGTATTTAGTGAAGCACAAGCTATGCTTTCTAAAATAATTAACAATCGTGCATTAGTTGCGAATGGTGTTGTGTCTTTTTACCCAGCAAATAGCATAGAAGACGATATTGAAATTTACCAAGATGAGACTCGCACGAAAATATTATTCACATATTTTGGTTTAAGGCAGCAATCTGAAAAACCTAAAATTGATAATGTACAAAAACCTAATCAATGTTTATCAGATTTTATTGCTCCCAAATTATCCGGCATTAAAGATTATATTGGTATTTTTGCAGTGACGAGTGGATTAGGTATGGAGAAATATGAGCAAGAGTTTAAAAATAAAAATGATGATTACAGCAGCATCATGTTTAAGTCCTTAGCCGATCGACTTGCAGAAGCATTTGCAGAATATATGCATGAGCGTGTTAGAAAAGATTTATGGGGTTATGCAGCAAAAGAAGACTTAAATAAAGAGGCCCTCATTAAAGAATCATATCAAGGTATAAGACCGGCACCTGGATATCCAGCTTGCCCTGACCACACCATTAAAGAAGATATATTTAAACATTTAAATCTTAATGAGGTTGATATGCATCTCACTGACTCATTTGCCATGTTTCCAGCATCTTCTGTTTCAGGATTTTATTTCTCACATGCTGACGCACATTATTTTAGTGTTGATAAGATTGGTGAAGATCAATTAAAAGATATAGCAAAACGTCGCAATGTATCGATTGATTTTTTGAAAAAATGGTTAGCACCTAATTTATAAGACATATGATGCATATTCATATATTAGGTATTTGCGGAACATTCATGGGTGGTCTTGCATCGCTTGCAAAAGCTTCGGGTTACCGTGTCACAGGTTGCGATACTAATGTCTATCCGCCTATGAGTAAACAGCTAGAAAAAATTGGTATTGAACTTATCGAAGGGTTTGATAAAAAACAAGTTGAATTAAAACCAGATCTTTATGTAATTGGTAATGTGGTATCTCGAGACAATCCTTTAATGGAAGAAATTCTTAATCGAGGGTTACCTTATATATCAGGACCACAATGGTTATATGAAGCAATTCTTAAAGATAAGTGGGTGCTTGCTGTTGCAGGTACACACGGCAAAACTACCACAACATCAATGCTTGCTTGGATTTTAGAATGTAATGGCTATGCGCCTGGTTTTTTAATTGGCGGAGTACCACTGAATTTTCAACAATCAGCACGTTTACCACAAAAAAATAAATCAAATAATGAAGCATCCGTTTTCTTTGTGATCGAAGCAGACGAATATGACACAGCATTTTTTGATAAACGTTCTAAGTTTGTTCACTACCATCCAAAGACTGCCATATTGAATAATCTTGAATATGATCACGCAGATATTTTTCCTGATCTAAGTTCGATTGAAACACAATTTCATCATATGGTTCGCATGGTGCCAAGTATTGGATGTGTGATTATTAATGATGAAGAGGCAAGCTTAAAAAGAGTAATTGACAAAGGTTGTTGGAGTGAAAAAGTTTATATTGGAAGTAGGCAAGGCTTTTCAATTGGCAAAGTAAATCAAGACCAATCATTTGAAGTGTTATATCTTGGTAAATTAGTAGGTATTTTATCTTGGAATCTTTTAGGTCATCATAATCGTATGAATGCTTTAGCTGCAATTGCAGCATCACATCATGTGGGTGTTAAATTTGAACATGCAATTGAAGCGCTTAAGACATTTAAGAATGTGAAACGTAGAATGGAATGTATTGGGGAGAAAAATGACATCACGATTTATGATGATTTTGCGCATCATCCAGCAGCTATATTAACGACATTAGAGGGTTTGCGAGCAAAAGTAGGAAAAGCGAGAATTATCGCTGTTTTAGAACCGAGATCAAATACAATGAAATTAGGTACGATGAAAAATGCATTGCCTGAAAGTTTAAAAGATGCAGATAAAGTATTTTGTTATGGTGGAAAATTATCCTGGAATGCCGAAGAGGCTTTGGCCCCTATTCAAGATAAGTCATTTGTAGGTCACAAAATGAATGAATTTGTAAGTGCAATTTTAAAAGAAGCTAAATCAGGTGATCATATTTTAGTGATGAGTAACGGAAGTTTTGATGACATTCATCACGCATTATTGAACGGCATAGGTAAATAATATTTATGGATGAAAGTTTATATAAAGATAATATTCTTAAGCTTTCTATTCTTTTGTCTTTTGTATTACATTTTCTTGCTATTCAGCTTATTCACTTTAATCCTACTAAGCCATTTAAAAATAATTTTTCTCAAATTGAAGTTGTCTTAACGAATTCAAAAGATAGTCATCAAGAAGATGCCAATATATTAGGCCAAACAGATTCAAACAAAGGCGGAAATACAGAAAAAGATTTACGTAAAAAAACACCAGTACCTATATCTACAGAAAGTAAAAATGCATTTCAAATCAATAATAATTTAACTCAACCTTCTTTAGGCAAAGCCTCAAGTCCCGGGCAAGAAAAAATTAAAAAAAATGATGCTGTAATTATGAAAGAGCCCAAAGCTATTCAACAGCCGAAAGAATCTATAGTGGTTAATAAGTCGATTAGCAAAGAAGATATTTTGGCAAGTGTTAGTGCAATGATTGCATCCGATGCGGCACTATCTAGTCAGTCTTCAGATTTTGAAAAGCAACCTAGACGAAAATATATTGGCGCCAGGACTAAAGAGTATAAATACGCACTTTATGCAGAAGCCTGGCGTCAAAAAGTTGAAACTTTAGGTAATATGAATTACCCAGAGGAAGCACGTGAAAAGAAATTTTCAGGCCAATTAAGAATGACAGTTTCTTTAAAACTAGATGGAAAAATTGATAACATTGAAATTAATCAAAGTTCAGGATTTAAAGTATTAGATGAAGCAGCGAAAAAAATTGTAGAATTAGGGGCGCCTTACGCACCTTTTCCTGAAGACATTAAAAAAGAAGTGGATATTTTAAGTATTACAAGAACATGGACCTTTACAAAAGATGATACCCTGTCTTCACAATAAATGAATTACTACAAACATCATATTTTCTTTTGTTTAAATAAGCGTGATGATGGACAGCAGTGTTGTACAGGGTCAGGATCTGAAGAGATGTTTATATATATGAAATCTAAAATAAAAACACTTGATCTAAATGGTGCCTCTCAGGTGAGGATTAACCGTGCAGGTTGTTTTGACCGTTGTGGAGAAGGACCTTTACTCGTTATTTATCCCGAAGCGACTTGGTATCGATTTATTGATCAACAAGATATTGATGAAATTATCGAAAGCCATATTTTACAAGGAAGGATTGTCGAACGCCTAGTTGTTTAAAGAATTTTTTAGTAATTCAATCAGTTGTTTTTTTTCATCGCTTGATATAATTTGATGTGAGCCCTCTCGAAGTTTTTCGCCCCAATGTGAGTTTGGAAAATGTGGATCTTCTTTAAATCTAGGGATGACATGCCAATGCACGTGAGGTGTTTTGTTGCCTAAACTTGCTAAATTAATTTTATCGGGTTTAAAAATAATCCTTAGTGCATTTTCTACTTTAAACACACAATTCATAATTCTCATGCGAAGTGACTCATCAAGATCAGTCATTTCTTTTTTATGATCAATGAGCTCTACGCGACAGTATCCTCTGTAATCAAGATGAGGTATTAAAACGACGCGAAGTGCTACATCGCTCCATATCACTTCGCCTTCATTAAGATTACAAATAGTACAAGACATCGGTTAAGAAACTTTTAGCATTCGATTAAGTGCTAATTTTGCAAGCTCTGCTTCGTTCTTAGGGACTGTAATTATATTGACAATATTTTCATTTATAATATTTTCTAAACACCAAGCAAGATGTTGTGGGTCAATGCGAGCCATTGTAGAACATTCGCAAATCACATGTGACATAAATTGCACATGTTTATTTTGTAATTTCATATGATTTGCAAGTCGATTCACTAGATTAAGTTCAGTACCTACAAGCCATTTAGTCCCCGCTGGAGATTCAGTCACTGTTTTTAAAATGTATTCAGTTGACCCCACATAATCAGAGTGAAGACAAACCTCAAAAGGGCATTCTGGGTGAGAAATCACTTTTCCATCGGGGTGCTCTTGTCTAAAGCGTTCAATATTTTGTAAGCGAAACATCTGATGTACTGCACAATGGCCTTTCCATAAAAATATTTTGGCTTTTTTAATTTGTGCTTCGGTTAATCCTCCAAGCGGTAAGTCAGGGTCCCATATAGGCATCTCGTCTAAAGGGATATTCATTTTATGCCCACTCCAGCGCCCTAAATTTTGATCAGGGAAAAACAGAACTTTTTCACGCTGTTTAAATGACCATTCAATAATTTTTGTGGCATTCGTTGAGGTGCATACAATGCCACCATGTTCACCACAAAATGCTTTAAGATCTGCAGCAGAATTAATATAGGTCACAGGGGTGACCACTTCGTCAAAAGAAAGCACTTTCGAGAGTTCTCGATAACTACGCTCTACCTTTGTAAGATTTGCCATATCAGCCATTGAGCAGCCTGCTGCAAGATCTGGAAGAATTGTAATTTGATCAGGTCTTGATAAAATATTGGCAACTTCCGCCATGAAGTGTACGCCCAAAAATACAATATATTTAGCATCTAGCGTTTCGACAGCGCGCGAAAGTTTGAGCGAGTCACCTGTGAAATCTGCATGTCGATAGACAGACTCATGTTGATAGTGATGACCCAAAATAACTAGGTTTTTACCAAGCTTGTTTTTAGCCATAATAATTCTTTTTTGGCAATCATTATCACTAATGGCTTCATAAGCATTAAATTTGATTTGAGCTACTTGCATAGAGTTTATATTTTACAGTTTTAGTTGATGAATTTCGGCTAATTTTTTTAAAGCCTCTAAATTAGTCCAAGAAAAAACTTTATCCATCGCCTCTTTCCAATCTACCCATATATATTGAATATGTTCATTAATCGATAATTGAATGGGTAGCGGAGATGACAATTGAAGTCCAAAAATATGTTCAGTATTGTGTGTAATTTCTGGGGCATAACGATAACGCCAATGAGAATAGATTTCATAAACGTGAGATAGATGCCAATCCTCTAATGTGTATTTATTTGTATCAATCCCAGTTTCTTCAAATACTTCTCTTGCTGCGGCATCTTTTGGAGTTTCGTTATTTTCTAAACTACCCGTTACAGATTGCCAAAAACATTTTTTGTCAGCGCGCTCCATTAATAACACTTTGAAATCTGTTGTATAAATTAATACTAAAGATGAGATAGGTTTTTTAAAAACCATATTAGATTTTGGGCAATTTAAAGATGACATTTTCTTTAATACCTGGAAGCTCTTTGATAGTCGCTTTCGTTAAACTTTCAATTTTTTGAATAATATTTGAAACGCTAACTTCTGGTGCTGAAGCGCCTGCTGAGATGCCTATATTTTTTTTATTGATAAGCCAGGATGGTTGAAGTGCTTCTTCATGATCAATCATATAGGCTTCAATACCTTCTTTTGATGCAAGCTCTTTGAGTCGATTTGAATTTGAACTATTGCTAGATCCTACAATAATAATGAGATCACAAAAGCCGCTCATATGTTTTACTGCATCTTGCCGATTTTGTGTGGCATAACAAATATTATCGCTTTTAGGACCCTGAATTTTAGGATATTTTATTTTTAATGCTTCAATGATCGATTTCGTATCGTCAATCGAGAGCGTTGTTTGTGTGACATAAGCAATTTTGCCTGTTTCATTAATGGTTAAATGAGAAATATCATTGAGAGTTTCGATGAGGTACATTTTCCGATTTGTATGATGCTTTTCGATTTGGCCCATAGTACCTTCAACTTCAGGATGACCTTGATGACCAATCATAATAATATCCATTCCTTGATTAAGCATTTTATTTACTTCAACATGTACTTTTGTAACTAATGGACAGGTGGCATCAATAGGAATTAATTCTCGCCTTTCAGCTTCTTGACGAATAGCTTTTGAGATGCCATGAGCGCTAAAAATAACATGTGCACCCTTGGGAGCATCATTTAAATCCTCAATAAAGACTGCGCCTTTGGTTTTTAAATCATTGATGACATATTGATTATGAACAACTTCATGTCTTACATAAATTGGCTTTCCATATTGCTGAAGAGCTTCTTCAACAATTTGAATAGCACGATCAACACCCGCACAAAAGCCTCGAGGATTAGCTAAAAGTATATTAATTTTTTCTTTCATAGATTATGTAATTGACTTTCGATCGTCACGACTTATTATTTTATTCTTGATTGTCCATGTATAGTTCGTTTTATTCAAGATAGATCAACAATCTTTATGAAAAATATAGCGACATTACTAATTACTTGCCCAGATACTAAAGGCATTGTGGCATCAATCGCAGATTTTTTATATAAACATAATGCAAATATATTGCATGCAGACCAACATCAAGACGCGGAAAATAGCCTTTTTCTTATGCGCGTTGAATGGGATCTTCAAGAATTTTCTGTAGATGAAACATCTTTCCCTAAAGCATTTGAAACAATCGCTAAAACTTATCAAATGGAATGGCAGCTTAAGCTTTCAAAAGTCAAGCCTCGCATGGCGATTATGGTTTCCCAATATGACCATTGTTTAGCAGGCTTACTTCATCGTTATAAAAATAATGAGCTTCACTGTGATATCCCATTTATTATTAGCAATCACATAGATACAAAAAACTAGCAGAATTTTACAGCATTCTTTTTTTTCATATTCTGGTTGAAAAGGATAAAAAAGAGAAGCTAAAGCTAAACAATTTAAATTATTTGATGAGCATAAAGTCGACTTTATTGTATTAGCTCGTTATATGCAGATTTTAAGTGAGAATTTTGTTAAACGTTATCCACATAAAGTGATTAACATTCACCATTCTTTTTTACCTGCTTTTATTAGAGCAAAGCCTTATCATCGAGCATTTGAACGAGGTGTTAAATTGATTAGTGCAACGAGTCACTATGTGACAGAAGTTTTAGATGAAGGACCTATTATTGAGCAAGATATCAATCGCATTTCACATCGCGATCAAGTAGAAGATTTAATTCAAAAAGGCAGGGATTTAGAGCGCATTGTTTTATCAAGAGCAGTGCGTTGGCATATTGAGAGCCGTATTCTCATTTATGCAAATAAAACTGTTATTTTTGATTAGTCAGGTAATTTTTTTTCAAGTTTAAATAGATCACTTGATTTTTCACGTGCCCGTATTTCGTAGATTTTATCGTTATCAACCATAATCTCGGACGGACGACCTCGTGAATTATAATTTGAACTCATACTCATACCGTAGGCACCGGCAGACATAATACAAACAAGATCATTTTCCTTAATTGATAACATACGATTTTTTGCAATGAAATCACCACTTTCACATACAGGGCCAACAACATCAAAAGATTGGGCTTTTTCATCACTTTCATGAACAACTTTAATTTCATGATAGGCATCATATAAAGCCGGTCGCATCAAATCATTCATTGCGGCATCAATAATTGCAAAATTTTTCACGCCATTTTGTTTTAAGTACTCTACTTTTGATAAAAGTACCCCTGAATTTCCTACGAGCGCTCGGCCTGGTTCAAAAATAATTTTGATTTTAAGATCTTTAATTTTTTTTAAAATTTCTTTTGTATATTTTTCAAAATCAGGCGGGGATTCATTTTGATAACAAATTCCAATGCCACCACCAATATCAATATGACTTAAATGAATCTTATGTTTTTTGAGTTCATTTGTAAGTGATAGAACACGATCAAGCGCATCAACAAAAGGCTTAAGTTCTGTAATTTGAGAGCCGATATGGCAATCAATACCTTTAATATCAATATGATCCATGTTTGAAGCTTCAAGATAAAGAGGGAGTGCATGACTAAAATCTACACCAAATTTGTTATCTTTTAGTCCTGTTGAAATATAAGGATGTGTTTTAGCATCAACATCTGGATTTACACGAATCGAAATAGGTGCTTTTTGTTTAAGTTTTTTTGCAATATGATTAATGCGAAGAAGTTCACTTCGAGATTCTATATTGAAACATAAAATATTAGCTTTTAATCCCGCTTCAATTTCTTTGCTTGTTTTGCCAACGCCTGAAAAAACAATTTTTTTTGGGTCACCGCCTGCATATATGACGCGCTCAAGTTCCCCGCCAGAAACAATATCGAAACCAGCACCTAGCTTTGCAAAAAGATTGAGAATGGCGATATTAGAATTTGCTTTAACTGCAAAACAAATAAGATGATCAGTACCTATAAGACCTTTTTTGAAAGATTCAAATGTATGTGTCAGTGTATTTTTAGAATACACATAAGTGGGCGTTCCAAATTGATTTGCGATCGTCTCAAGTGACACACTTTCGGCAAAGAGCCCCCCCTCTTTTAAATGAATAAATGACGTTTGAGCCATTATTTAGTTTTTCTCAGACGAAGTATCTTGAGGATATTTTTTTTCAGGAATGTATAAGGGGCCTTTGGTACCACATCCTACGAGATTAAGTAGCAAGAAGACGCTTATATATAAACATAAATATTTTTTCATAATTGCATGCCTTTTTTAACTTCACTTATTTTAGCATTATCTTTATCACTCATAAGGAATTGTGATGTTTAAGCAGCTGATCTGTGATCCATCCATTGATTAAGCCAAATAGAAGTGCTGAGAGACTGTAAATGGGAATTAAATAATAAATGCTTGCATGAGGGATAAGCCAAAAACGAACAAGTAAAAGCTGTCCTGCAATATGTGCAAACGAGGAAAGAATACTAAGGCTTATGGGGCTAAAAAATCTCTTGGAGAGCCTAAATGAAATATATAAAGTTATAAGACTTAAAAGTGACCCTGTAAAACTCAACATGAAAGTTGGACTTAAAAATTGACCTAAAATAAGGCTGGTTGCAAATACCCTTAGAATACTTACCCACATTGCAGTTGAGAAATTAAATCGATAGAGCGCGTAAAGCGAAATGATATTTGCAATGCCTGGTTTAACTCCTGGTATAGGCGACGGTAGCACTGATTCAAGCAAGCTTAATCCAATGGCAATAGCACTTAATTGAGCTACTTGATGATCAAGTAATGTCGTTTTAATTTTAATAATTGAGCGAGTCATAAGCTTTCGTTTTATCTAATATTTCAACACTTACTTCATTTGGAATACAAATAAGCATTTGCCCAGCATAATGAATCCAGCCTTGTTGAACACAGTATTGATTTTTACAAGGAGATGTGACGAAGCGAGCTCGACCTTCTCTGATTTCAATAACACTTTCGCCTTCTTTACCCGTAAGATTAATTTTTTTATTTTGAAATAAACTAAAGTTGCCATAGACTTTTCCCTGAAAATTAACTTGTACAATACTGCCCGCTTCAAAATGCCAAAAACTTTTGAATGTAAAAAGAATGAACAGGATGCTTATTAAAAGAATAAGCACATCACCAATATAAAATTTAGGGCGTAATTTCAATTTGATTATTTTTTTTCGTATCAGGATGCAAGAATTGAATCTTATCTGACATCGTTTTTGTCATTAAGATATGTTTATCTTCGATAATGAAATAATGTTTGATATCAAGCGACCTCGCAATTGCCTGTCTATCATTGGGGCTAGCAATAAAAAGGGGTTTGGATAAAACATCGGACAAGACGCCCGCATTTTTAGCAGGCTCAATAAGTACAGTGACAGAATAAACACCTTGCACAGGATAGCCTGTCTCAGGATTGATGATATGGCAGTAACGAATGCCATTATCTATAAAATAACGTTGATAATCACCTGATGTACCGATAGCCCAGCCATCAGGTAAATCAAGTTTGGCAATAGCATGAGTCGCTCTAGGATCTTGTATGCCAATACGCCATGGCTGCTTACCATGTTGACCGATTGCTGTAATATTGCCTCCAATATTAATGAGAGCATTTTTAATCTGATGTTGATCAAGAATTTTACGGGCTTGATCAAGCGCATAACCTTTAGCATATCCACCTAAGTCAATTTTAACGTGCCGATTATTGCTTGAAATCGTAGAGCTTGAAATATGAATTGCATCTAATGATGGTCGAGTCTCTACAAGTTTTTGAATGTTAGATGGATTAGGATGCATGCTAATAAATTCATCTTGATGAAATCCCCAGTAATCAATCAATTCACCAATTGCAGGATTAAAAAGATGATGTGATTTTTTTTCAAGGCTTTTAGCATCTTCAATGATATGAATAAGCTCTATATTGGTATGTGTTGAAGGCTTGCCTTGACGTATGTTTTCATTGAGCTCTGTGAGAGTACTTTTTTTCCATGCATGAAGTGAATTATTTAATCGTGTAAATTCATTTAAAACATCATTTGTAGCATCCTTAGCTTTTTTTTGATCTTCACCGTAAATAGAAATATCAACAATCGTTCCAAACACGTAATTTTTAGATTGGTAGAGAGATGAATTAGAGCAAGATTGAATTAAACATAAAAGAATAGATGTTAAAAAAAACTTAATGAAGTGCATTAATAATAAGCTCAGCAGGGTTATGTTTAGTTTGTTCAAAAAGTTCGACGATGCCGGTAGGGCTTGTGACATTAATCTCAGTGAGATAGTCACCGATGACATCGATGCCTACAAAATAAAGCCCTTCTTTAAGTAGCTTTTCCCCTACCAAGGTTGCAATTTCAATATCACGTTGAGAAAGTAGCTGCGCTAAACCTTGGCCACCTGATGCAATGTTTCCACGCGTTTCACCTTCCATAGGAATTCTTGCTAGAGCATAAGGAAAAGGTTTTCCATGTATAATAATAATACGCTTATCGCCTAATTTAATTTCGGGAATATATTTTTGCGCCATAATCATCTGACGCCCATGTTTTGTCATAATTTCTAAAATAACATTAAGATTTTTTTCAAATTCACTGACACGAAAAATATTCTTACCACCCATACCATCCAATGGTTTTAAAATAATATCACCATGAGCCTTAAAAAATTGCTTCACAATATCTGGATTAGCTGTCACTAATGTTTTAGGGATTAATGTATCGAACTGAAGAATTGAAATTTTTTCATTCCAACTACGAATCGATGATGGCTTATTAAGAATTTTGACATTTGATTTTTCAGCAATATCAAGCAAATAAGTTGTATGAAGATAGGCTTGATCCACTGGAGGATCTTTTCTCATAAATAGTACATTAAAATGTGAAATAGAAAACGTCTCATAAGCTTTCGAATGATTTAGAAAAAGATCTAATTCAAAACGATTTACCCGACAAAATAATTGATTAGAATCGATATATAAATCATGCTGTAAACAAAAATAAACTTGATGTTTTTGTTTGACAGCTTCTTTCATCATAGCGAACGATGAATCTTTTTTTAAAATGAGTTCACGAGGCGGATCGATAATAAAAAGAATATTCATAATGTTAGGTATTCGCGGGGTCATTTGCTTCAAGTTCAATAGAGGCTGCAAGAAGTGCTAGTCTTGCAATTACACCATACGCATAAAATCGATTCGGCGTTGAAAGTGGCGACTGATCAGTTTCAGGTGTTGAACATGAAGTTTCAAAAGCAAGAGGGACGAAGTGCATGCCAGGTGCATTAAGATTTTCATTTTTACCGCGTGTGGTATGCACACGGTAAAAGCCACCGATCACAAAATGATCGATCAAATAAATCACAGGTTCAGCAACTGCTTCATTGATACATTCTTCAGAGTAAACACCTTCTTGAATAATGACTTCGGAGACCCCTAAACCTTCCTTAATAACAGACATTTTATTTTTTGATTTACGATTTAAATTCTTTAGTTCATTCCCTTGTTTAACGGTCATAATTCCCATACCATAAGTTCCAGCATCTGCTTTTACAATGACAAAAGGCTCATGTTTAATATTGTATTCTTTGTATTTTAATTTAATTTTATCGAGTATCTGATCAACTTTATATGAAAGCTCATCTTCGCCTTGTTTCATATGAAAATCAATATGATTTGCATGATCAAAATAAGGATTAATTAGCCAAGGATCAACTTTAATAAACTCAGAAAATGATTTAACGATTTCATCATAAGCTTTAAAATGTTGTGATTTTCTGCGTATTGCCCAACCTGCATGAAGGGGTGGAATAAGATTCTGCTCAATATTTTTTAAAATATCAGGAATGCCACTAGATAAATCATTATTAAGTAATATTGCACATGCATCAAAATTACCTAATATTTTATTTTCAAGTACTAATCTGTTTTTAACACGTTTTAAAGGCTCGATAAGTAAAGTTTTATTATTTTCAACTGCAATCTCTACAGGCTCAAGCATTGTCTTATCTAAACTACCAATGCGAACATCAAGACCTGATTTTTTTAATATATTCTTTAACTCAAATAAATTTTTTATATAATAAATATTTCGTGTGTGATTTTCAGGAACAATCAAAAGACGATGAGCTTCAGGACAAATTTTTTCAATAGCTACTGTCGTAGCCTGGACTGAAAGTGATAAAAAGTCAGGATTTAAATTATTAAACCCACTTGGAAAAAGATTAGTGTCAACAGGCGCTAATTTAAATCCAGCATTTCTAAGATCAACGGATGCGTAAAAAGGTGAAGCATGTTCAAGCCATTGCGTTCTAAACCAATGCTCAATATTTGCCATTTCCTCAATTAGATGTTTTTCTAATGAGAGCAAAGGGCCTGTGAGCGCAGTTTTTAAATGAGGGGTCATTTATTGATGAACCTTATGTGCCTGAAGATCTGCATGATAACTACTTCTTACCATAGGAGCACTTGCAATGGATGAAAATTTCATACGCGTAGCTTCGTCTTTTAACATATTAAATTCTAATGGATCAACATAGCGATCGACGGGTAGATGGTGAGGGCTTGGCTGTAAATATTGCCCAAGTGTTAGCATGTCGACTTGATGAGATCTTAAATCTTTCATGACTTCAATAATTTCATTCGTTGTTTCTCCAAGACCTAACATTAAACCCGATTTGGTAGGAATATTAGGAAATCTTAATTTAAAGCGCGAAAGGAGTTGAAGTGAATGAAGGTAATCTGAGCCAGGACGTGCTTTTTTATAGAGTCTTGGAGTCGTTTCAAGATTATGATTAAACACATCGGGCGGCATACCACTTAAAATTTCAAGCGCTTTATCAAGACGACCTCTAAAATCAGGTACTAAAATTTCAATTTTAGTACCTGGCGTGAGTAAACGAATCTCTTTAATGCAATCAACAAAGTGTTGTGCACCACCATCTCTTAAGTCATCACGATCGACGCTTGTAATGACAACATAATTTAAATGAAGCTCTTTAATTGTTTCCGCTAATTTTATGGGTTCATCAGAATCTGGAGGAAGCGGTCTACCATGTCCGACATCACAGAAAGGGCAACGTCTTGTGCAAAGATCACCTAAAATCATAAAGGTTGCAGTACCTTGACTAAAGCATTCGCTAATATTCGGACAGCTAGCTTCTTCACAAACGCTGTGGAGATTATTTTTTCTTAAGATAGATTTGATTTCATTGAATCTCGCACTTTGAGGTAATTGCATTTTGATCCAATGAGGTTTAGCTTTCATTGGTGTTTTAATAATTTTGATAGGTATTTTGGATGTTTTTTCAAAATTTGTTTCTTTAATACCAATGGGTTTAGAAGAGTTTAGTTTCATGATTTTAAATTCAATAATTTATCTTTAATGTTGTTAGCTATTTCTAACCCTAATATTTCAATGGATGACCCATGCGTAAATTCTTTAAGTTGTGTCATTAATAAACCTTTGTAGCCACAAGGATCAATTGCTTCAAAAGGAGATAGATCCATGTCAATATTTATGCTTAGACCATGATAACAAGCATGGTTCTTAATACGTAGCCCTATAGAGGCAATTTTTTTGTTATTAATATAAACGCCAGGCGCATCTATTTTAGCATTGGCCTTAATGTCTCGACGTGATAAAAAATCAATCATGCTATTTTCAAGTAATGATACCCACGTTCTAATAGTTAAATGATGTCGATTAAGATCAATGAGCGGATAAATGACAAGTTGACCTCTGCCATGGTAAGTAATTTTTCCGCCACGATCTACATAGATTATTGGGATATCTTTTCTTGTGGGCTGTTTAAAATCTTTTCGATTTAAACCAAGTGTATAAATAGATTCATGTTCTGTAATCCAAATTTCATCTTGAGTTGATTGATTTCTTTTTGCGGTAAAGATTTTCATTTTGTTCCATGTGGATTCATAAGGCATTAACCCAAGAGGCTTAATTATTATAGGCATAATAATTAAAGAACAACTTTAATCATCGGATGTGATGAAAGTGACCGATAGAGATTATCTAATTCAATCTTATCTGATACATATACAAAACAAGTAAGACTAATATATCGACCTTCGCTACTTCCCTTCATTTCGACTGTGCTCGGATCGAAAGTTTTATTTTGTGCTTGTATAATTTGAATGACTGTAGATGTAAATTCGTCATGCACTTCACCCATGACTTTAATAGGGAAATGACACGGAAATCCAATAAGCGTATCAGCGGATGACTTTTGATCTGACATGTGAATTAATTGAGTTCTTTATTAATAATAAAAATACTAATTTTTATTTTTGCTTTTATAAGATCAGCAATTGTATTGGCTTCATCTTTAGAATTAAAAGGACCTATCATCACATGAAAAAAATCCTGAGAAAATTGTTTTTTTAATTGCGGAATATTTTCAAGTTTCATTTGTGTCAGTTTTTTTAAAAGATAGTCGGCATTCTTTTCATTTTTGAAAGCACCCGCTTGAATGTAAATAGGCTCCGAAAGTGTAATGGCATCTGTGGATTTTGATTGACTAATAATTGTGCTTTTTTCTTTCTCTCCACTAACATCAGGCATTTTTTTAACTGCAGTAAATTGTCGAGCATCAATCAACTCAACTTCTACAGGACCACTTCCTTTATCAGATAGCCTTAATTTAAAAGCCGCAGCAAAAGATAAGTCAATGATGCGATCCTTTTTAAAAGGACCTCGATCATTGACTTTGACAATAATACTTTTTCCATTTTCCACGCTGGTAACTCTTACATAACAAGGGATAGGAAGTGTTGTATGTGCACCAGTCATACCATACATATCGTAGTATTCACCGATAGATGTTTTTTTGCCGTGATAACGTTTTCCATACCAAGATGCCACACCTTTTTCTTTGTAAGGATAAAAGGAAGTCATTGGCGTATATTTTGTGTCGAGTGCAATATAAGGCTGATTTGCACGTGCATTAAGAGGTTCAATTTTAGGTATCGCATCAGGAATTGCATCAATATCTTGAGGTGGATGATCACCTGGACCATCGTCAAGATAATACCCCCCACTTCTTTTTGATGGTGTCTGCGCACCATCGCTTTTAAAAGAAGGCACGCTTGCACAACCACTTAATATTGAAATAAATAAATACATCAAGAAATGCACTTTATACATCAAGAAAACCCTATAAGTTCTTTATGTGAATGCACGCTCATTAATATACCAAAGCTAATTAAAATAATGGTCATTGATGTGCCACCAAAGCTAATTAAAGGCAGGGGAACGCCTACAACGGGCATGATGCCACTGACCATTGCGATATTAATAAAGACATAAGTAGAGAAAGTGAATCCGATATTGGCGGCTAAAAGACGGGTAAATGTATTTTTTGCTTGTGAAGCGATAAGAAGGCTTCGTCCAATGATTAGCGCAAAAAGACTTAAGAGCAATAGATTACCTAAAACCCCAAACTCTTCACTAAAGACTGCGAAAATAAAATCGGTAGTGCGTTCAGGCAAAAAATTAAGTTGACTCTGTGTGCCATGCAGCCAACCTTTTCCGATCAGCCCACCTGATCCCATAGCAATGCTTGACTGAATGGTATGGTAGCCTGAGCCTAAGGGGTCTTGATTTGGATCCAATAAAATCAATAATCGGTTTTTTTGATAATCATGTAAATGCGTCCAAATGATAGGTGTTAATGAAAAGAGAACGATACATCCACCTGCAATAAATTTCCAATTTAAACCGGCTAAGAAAAGAATATAAAAACCTGATGCAGTAATTAAAAGGCTTGTGCCAAGATCAGGTTGATTAATGATGAGTATCACAGGCAAGATAAAAAAGAATGATGCGATGAAATAATCGATGGCATGTCGCTTATCTTCCCTTTTAGAAAGATACCAAGCCATAGCAATGGGCACAGTTAAACGCATAATTTCTGAAGGTTGTATTTTTAAAGCCCCAAAACTTAACCATCGTTTTGCACCATGACTTGATTCGCCGAAAAACATGACACATAGCAATAGGCATAAACCTAATAGATAAATAGGCAGTGCTAATGTTTCGTAAAATTTTGGATGAATTTGAGCTGTAAGCCAAAGCAATATTAAACCAAGACCAATATAAATAAACTGATTGAAGACTAGAGTAATATTTCTCCCCGATGCGCTATAAAGTGTAAATAGGCCAATAAGCAAAGTGGTGCTAATAAAAAGCATAAGCGGGGGGTCGAGATTTTTTTGTAAGCGAAAGATTAAACGTTCTAACATGGCTTCTTTGGTTTAATCATGAAACTGAGGTTCAAGTGAAATTGTTTCAATAGCTTCTTTATTAATAGGTATTTTTTTAAGAAGGTAATAATCCATAAGTTTTTTTGCGATAGGCCCTGCAGTTGAACCACCATGACCGCCATTTTCTACAATGATGGCTAATGCTATTGTTGGATCTTCTGCGGGAGCATAAGCAATAAAAAGTGCGTGATCACGATGTCTTTCATTCATTTGATTAGGATTATATTTTTGATTATATTTCATCTCAACAACTTGCGCTGTACCTGTTTTGGCTGCAATGTTATAAGGCGCTCCGGCCCCTATTGCCGCTGCTGTGCCGCCTGGTTGTGTTACATTCATCATACCTTCTTTTACAAGCGCTAAATTTTCAGGCTTAAGATTTAATTGTTGCATAGGTTTACTTTGGAAAACTTCTAATTCTCCAGTTTGATTATGCTTAATAGAGCTAATAAATCTTGGTTGTAAGGATAAACCATTATTTGCTAAAGTTGACACGGCTTGAGCCAATTGCATAGGTGTGACAAGTGTATAACCTTGACCAATACTTGTAATAACTGTTTCACCCAAATACCAAGGTTGCTTAAATCTTTTTTGCTTCCATTCAGGTGTAGGTAATAGACCTGAATTTTCACCAAATGTATCGATATGAGTCAGTTGCCCAAAACCAAATTGAGATAAAAATTCAGATAATTTATTAATACCTAATTCAAGACCCAAACCATAAAAGAATGTGTCACATGATATAGTGATGGCCAACATCATATCAACAACACCATGCCCCCCAGGCTTCCAATCTTTATAAGTATGACCCGAGTTAGGTAGGATAAAAAATCCTGGATCTTTAATATTAAAAGGAGGTTTACGAATATTATTTTCAAGTGCAGCTAATGCTACAAAAGGCTTGATGGTTGAGCCCGGGGGATAGAGTCCGTTGATTGCTCTATTAAGCATGGGCTTATTGAGTGATTCATTAAGTATTTTCCATTCGTCTGTATCAATGCCATTCACAAATTGATTGGGATTAAAATTAGGTCGACTTACAAATGCTAATACCTCACCGTTTTTTGGATTGAGCGCAACAAGCGCACCTCGATATTTATCGAAAGCATTCTCAGCAATTTCTTGTAAATTTGAATCAATGGATAACGAAATAGTATCACCTTCAATAGAGGGCACGCTTTTTAGGATACGTATTGAATTTCCATTAGCATCGACCTCAACTTCTTGAAAACCAGTAGTGCCGTGAAGTTTGGCTTCATAATATTTCTCGATACCTACTTTGCCTATAGAGTCTGTACCTTTGTAATTTTGCCCCCAGCCTAACTTTCTAATATCTTCTTTATCTTCTTCGTTGATGCGATTGACATGACCGATAAGATGAGAAGCAAAAGCACCTTTAGGATAACGTCTAAACAATCTTGATTTGATCTCTACACCTTCGAATTGAAATTTGTTGGCAGAAAAACGAGCGGCTTCAGTTTCAGAAAGGTTTGTTTTAATCGGCACGCTATTAAGAGAAGAGCTTTCTTGAAGTATTTTTTTGAAACGTCTTAAATCAATCGTGCCAATTTCAATAATAGATTTTAAATGATCAATCGTTTTGCTTAGATCATTTGTTTTAGAGGGCGTAATTTCTAAGCTATATGCAAAATAGTTATCCGCCATAACGATTCCATTGCGATCGAGAATGAGCCCTCGATTAGGGATATTAGGGATTAAAGCGATGCGATTATTTTCAGATAATTGACTATAAAAATTGAATTTAAAAATTTGTAAATAAAAAAAGCGTCCAATGATTGCTAGGAAAGCGATAAATATAATGGCAGTTAAAAATGCCAGTCTTTTTTTAAAAAGGTATTGAGACCTGTAGATATTTTGACTATTTTTAATATAAAACCTCAGGGCTATCTAGAATTTTAGTGATCTCATTTAAAAAATTTAGATTTGGAGAAAGCATGCCATATAAGTGCTGCTGAGATACTTTGGAAAAAATAACTCAAACCCGGGTAGCGAACATTATGAATAAGATTAATGATTAAAAGTATGATTTGTGCGCTTAAGAAAATTAAGAAAACATAAAATAATTGTTGGTTTTTATTGTTTATTAATATCCTACGCATAAAATATTCGGCAATAAAATAACAGCATGCATAAGTCAGTGCATATTGCCCCATTAAATCACCCATAAATACATCAGTGCTTAGGCCGACTACCCAAAAAGTTGAGATAGAAATGTTATTGGGGGTTTTAAAAAGCCAAAAAATGAGTGTTAATAAAATAAAATCAGGCGTTAAATCAATATTGAATATATTGATTTGAATTAAATTAAATATACCCGCTAAAAATAATGAAGAAATAAATTGTTTATTTTTTTTGATCATTTTTTAAAGGATCTCGAATGCTGATGGCGCTGTTATCTGTGTTAATTGCTTTGATGACAAGCATATGCTTATGTTTGTGAACAGTTGCAATAGGCTTACAAATAATTTTTGTAAAAGGAATTTTTGGATTTTGATTAACCTCTATAACTTCTGCGACTGAAATACCTCCAGGATAGATCATATCAATTCCCGATGTTTCCAAAATATCTCCTTTGATAATATCTATACCATTAGGTAAATATGAAAGCGCAAGCGTTTCATTTTGACCATTACCATTAGTGATTGCTCTTAATCCATTCCTTTGTACCTGTATAGGTACAGACATTTTTTTGTCAATGATAAGAGTAACTTCACTTATTTCAGAGAAAACACTACTAATTTGTCCAACAAGGCCTAATGCATCTATCACGGGTTGGCCTGCTTGAAAATTTTTATTTTGACCACCATCAATAATAATTTTTTGATTAAAAGGATCGAAGCGAGAGTAAATAATATTAACGGCTTCTGTTTTATATTTTTGAGATTTTTTAATCTCAAGTATAGTTTTTAAATGATTATTTTCTTGATTTAAAAAATCTAAACGTTGCAAATCAATTTTGAGATGATCGATTTCTGATTTGAGACTTTCATTTTCTTGAATAAGATTAGATTGGTTAGAAAAGTGGTTAGTAGTAAATGTATAAATATTCATGGGTAAGTTAAAAATCTGATAAAAAGGCTTTGATAAAAAGCTATAAGTTTCTCGTATGCTTTTTAAATAATGAAAACGAAAATCAATGCCCATGATTATAGTTGATATGACTATGAGCAAAAATAATTTAGATAAAAGAGATGGGCCTTTATTGAAAAGCTTAGATGGACGATGATGAGATTTAATCATTAAGTATTAATGAAGTAAAAAAAAACGAAAATTATTCGTTGGCAAATAAGGTCGAGAATTGATCGAGCGACTCAAGTGCTTTACCACAACCCCTTGCAACGCAAGTGAGTGGGTCATCTGCAGTGACAACAGGAATACCTGTTTCTTCCATCAGTAAACGATCAAGATTTCTTAAAAGTGCTCCACCACCCGTGAGCACCATACCATTATCAGCAATATCAGCACCTAATTCAGGAGGGGTTTGTTCAAGCGCTGATTTGACTGCGCTTACAATGGTATTTAAAGGTTCTTGAAGCGCTTCTAGAATTTCATTACTATTAATTTTAAGTCGACGGGGCAGACCTTCTGCAAGATTTCTTCCAGTCATTTCAAGCTCTAGAATCTCTGACATAGGGAATGCTGTACCAATTTTTTTCTTAATCATTTCAGCAGTAGGATCCGAAATCAATGTTCCATAATTGCGCCTTAAGTAATCAATAATTGCCTGGTCAATTTTGTCACCACCAACCCTTTCAGATTTAGCATAGACAATACCACCTAGGGAAATAACACCTACTTCAGTGGTGCCGCCGCCTACATCGATGACCATTGACCCTGTGGCATCATTGATGGGAAGTCCAGCACCTATGGCGGCTGCCATAGGTTCTTCAATAAGAAATACTTGCTTGGCACCTGCACGTTCAGCAGATTCGCGAATTGCTCTTCGCTCAACTTGTGTAGCACCATAAGGGACACAAATAATAATGCGCGGACTTGGTACAAACCATCGTGTGTCATATACCTTTGCAATAAAAAATTTAATCATATCTTCGGTAACATTGAAGTCAGCAATCACACCATCTTTCATAGGGCGAATGGCTTGAATATTTTGAGGAGAACGACCCAGCATAGTTTTAGCTTCAATACCGACAGCTAATAAAGATTTTTTGCT
>SHXT01000016.1 GCA_009693175.1 Candidatus Methylopumilus sp. | reverse complement strand
AACCTTATTATTCAGATGCCGGGGAGCCTTCAGGCACTGCCGGAAAACCTTTATTGCAACTGATTGATGCACATCAAATTGTTGGAGGAGGCATTGGCGTTGTTCGCTATTATGGGGGTATTAATTTAGGTACAGGTGGTTTAACACGTGCCTATGGAGGTACTGGAAAGCTTGCTTTAATACGTTCAGTTATTGAGTCATACATCAACTATATTAAAATTAAATTAAATATAAATTACAATGAGTTATATAATTATATTCATGTAATAAATTCAATGAATGGATCGATTTTAGAGAAGGTATTTGATGAAAAAGTGAGTCTTTTAGTGAAACTACCTGAAAGCCAGTTTATTAAATTTAAAGAGCGTTTTTCTATAGTGGAAATTCATCTTATTTAATATCTTTAGATAATAAAAGACCTTAAAAAACATCCGTTATAATCAGTCTATGCTTAATCTTATCCTTATCCTTGTGATTGTTTTATTGATTTTAGTGGCCTATTTTTTTTGGCGCTTTCAAAACAAATCCTCTGAGGCAATGGTTTTAAAATCTTTAGAAGAGAAACATCGGGCGATTCTATTTGATTTAAATGAGAGTTTGAATAAGATGACAGATCGCCTTAATCAAACCATCAATACGGAGCTCAATGCAACAAGAGATACCATGAAAGCGTTAGAACTTTCTCAACAAGAGTCTCTTGCAAAGATGAGAGAAACCACAGTTGAGAAATTACATTTTACTTTATCCGAACAAGGCAAGATGCAGCAGGAATTAGTACAAACGACTATGCGAAATGCCACGCTTCAATTGGGTACAACTATTGAAGCATTAAGTAAGGCGATTGACGTAAGACTAGAAGAAATTGGTGGTAAGGTTCATGAAAGTTTAGAAGAGGGATTTAAGAAAACTAATGATACTTTTGATCGAGTGATGAAACAGCTCTCTACAATTGATGAGGCTCAGAAAAAAATTGATGGTCTTACAACTAACATTGTAAGTTTCCAAGAATTGTTAGGAGATAAAAAATCAAGGGGTGCTTTTGGAGAAGTTCAGTTAGAAGGTCTTGTGCGCAATAGCTTGCCTCCCGACTCATTTTCAATGCAGCATTCTTTATCTAATGGCAATCGAGCGGATTGTGTTTTATTTTTACCAGAACCTACAGGCACAGTTGCGATTGACTCTAAATTTCCATTAGAAAGCTATAGAAGAATGTTAGATAGTAGTTTATCTGCCGATGAAATTAAAAATGCACAAAAACAATTTAAGCTTGATATTAAAAAACATATTCAAGATATTGCGAGTAAATACATTATTCCAAATGAAACTTCTGATGGTGCTGTAATGTTTATTCCGGCGGAAGCTGTTTTTGCAGAGATTCATGCTTACCATTTTGACTTGATAGAAGAGGCTATGAGTCAACGAGTATGGCTCGTATCGCCTACAACTTTAATGGCGGTACTTAATACCGCAAGAGCTGTTCTTAAAGATGTGGAAACGAGAAAGCAAGTACATATTATTAAAGCTGAATTAGGTCGACTTGGCCAAGAGTTTGAACGGTTTGATGTTCGTATGAAAAAATTAGCTGATAATATTAGACAGGCACATGAACATGCTCAAGATGTTCATGTGACAAGTCAAAAAATATCGAGACGTTTTTCTCAGATTGAACGTGTCGAATTAAAAGAAGACCCTAACGCTTTATTAGAATTAGAAGAAGAAATCTATGCTAAGCAGGAACAAGATAAAAATGAAAATTAAGCTTCTTTATTTTGCCAAGATTAAAGAACTAGTAGGTAAAGATTCAGAGTTGATTGAATTGCCATCAGATGTTTTAACATTAAATCAGCTTAAGAATTATTTGATTTCAAGAGGCGCTCCTTGGCATGAGATATTTTCATCTCAAACAGTAGTTAGATTTGCCTTGAATCAAAATTTAATGAATTCAGATTTTAATTTAGAGCCTAATGCTGAAATTGCTTTTCTTCCACCTATCACAGGGGGTTAAATGACAGTAGTTGTTCAGACGGAAAGTTTTGATTTGAATAATACTCTTTATCAAATGAAAAGGAATAATTCGTCGATTGGAGCGGCGGTTTCTTTTATTGGATTTGTGAGAGATGTTGTAAGTAAGAATGAGACGGAAGAATTGACCTCTTTATTTCTCGAGCATTATCCAGGTATGACTGAAAAATCACTTTTAGCCATTGAAAATATGGCTCGTGAAAGATGGGATCTTGAAGATGTATTTATTGTTCACAGGATAGGAAGATTAAATTTAAATGACCCTATTGTTGGAGTTATTGTATTAAGCAAACATCGAAAAAATGCGTTTGAATCTTGCGCTTTTATTATGGATTATTTAAAAACAGAAGCGCCTTTTTGGAAGAAAGAAACAACAAATCAGCAGTCTTATTGGGTTGATATGATCGAATCTGACTCTATCATGAAGTTAAGATGGGAAAAATAATATACGCTATTAATCAATAATATATAAGGCTAAATTAAACTTATTTAATAATTAATTTTGTATTTGATAAAACTCTAGAAAAATATTTATTGGGTTATTTATGACTATATTTGTAACAGGTGGGGCAGGATTTATTGGGTCAAATTTTATTTTGAATTGGGTAGAAAATTCTCAAGAAAAAATTATAAATATTGATAAATTGACTTATGCGGGTAATCTTGAAAATTTAAAATCTGTAGAAGACAATCCAAATTATCTATTTGTTGAAGGCGATATAGCCGATAACGCATTAATTGAATCTTTATATAAACTTCATCAACCAAGAGCCTTAATTAATTTTGCAGCAGAGTCACATGTTGATCGTTCAATTCACACCCCCCAAGATTTTATATATACAAATATTCTTGGAACTTTTAATTTATTAGAAACAAGCCTAAGATTTTGGAAGGCCCTCAAAGATAGTGAGCAAAAGAATTTTCGGTTTCTTCATGTGTCTACAGATGAGGTTTATGGTTCGCTCGGCAAGGATGACCATCCTTTTTTAGAAACAAATTCATACCAACCTAACAGCCCTTACTCTGCTAGCAAAGCATCATCAGATCATTTGGTGAGAGCTTATTTTCATACATACGGATTGCCTGTTCTTACAACAAATTGTTCTAACAATTACGGGCCTTTTCAATTTCCAGAAAAATTAATTCCTTTATGTATTTCAAATGCATTAACAGGTGAGTTATTACCAATTTATGGTGACGGCATGCAGATAAGAGATTGGCTTTATGTAAATGATCACTGCAATGCAATTAATCGAGTTTTAGAAATAGGGTCAATTGGGGAGGTTTACAATATTGGCGGATGTAATGAAAAAACTAATATTGATGTCGTTAAAACAATTTGCTTAATTTTGGATGAATTAAAACCAAAACTAGATAGAAAATCATATGAAGAACAAATTAAATTTATAAAAGACAGGCCTGGTCACGATAGACGTTATGCTATTGATGCTAGAAAAATTCAGAATAAGCTTAAATGGAATCCGAGTGAAACTTTCGAATCGGGTATTCGTAACACTATACAATGGTACTTAAATAATCAAACATGGGTAGGGCATGTATTAGATGGACAATACCGTCAATGGATTAAGAAGCAATATACATAATGAAAGTACTTTTATTTGGCCAAACAGGGCAAGTAGGTCGAGAAGTTAAAGATGCATTATTAGCCTCCTATGAACTTATTACATTAAATCGATTAGATGTTAATTTTGAAAAAAAGACAGAAATAGAAAGAGTAATTGAGTTACATAAACCTGATCTTATTGTGAATGCAGCAGCTTATACGGCGGTAGATAAAGCAGAACATGAAAAGAAGAAGGTTTTTCAGATAAATTCTGTCGCAGTTGAAGCTATTGCCAAAATGGCAAAAAAAATGGATGTATGGTTCATTCATTACTCTAGTGATTATGTATTTGATGGTAAAAATAAGAATGCTTATCTTGAAAGTGATGCCCCTGCTCCAAAAAGTATATATGGACAAAGTAAACTCGATGGCGAAAAAGCAATTATAGAAAGCGGATGTAAGTATGTCATTTTTAGAACCTCATGGATTTATAATGATATTGGAAGTAATTTTGTAAAAACAATTTTAAAGTTAGCAAGAGAGAAAAAATCAATAGAAGTTGTGGATGATCAATGGGGAAGTCCAACAAGTGCTCCTTCTATCGCAAAAATAACAGCTTTATGTATTGCGCAAATAAAAGAAGATAAATTTAAATCAGGTATTTATCATTTAAGCAATAGGGGTGAAACCAGCTGGCATTTGTTTGCAAAGTTTATTTTGAATGAGGCAGAAAAATTGGGATACCAATCCCTTTTAAAAGCCGAAAAAATTAAGCCTATTAAAACTAAAGATTATTTATACGATGCAGAAAGGCCTTTGAATTCTAGGCTTAATTGTGCAAAGCTTGAGAGTCAACTTAGAATTGAATTGCCTAGTTGGAAAATAGAAGCCCAAAAAATTATTTTAAAGTTAATTCAAAAATGAAAACAAAACGTAAAGGTATTATATTAGCTGGTGGATATGGCACTAGACTCTATCCGGCAACCTTAGTAATTAGTAAACAACTACTTCCAGTCTACGATAAGCCGATGATTTATTATCCACTTTCAACATTAATGCTTGGAGGTATTAGAGATATTTTAATTATTTCAACTGCTAGAGATATTCCCTTGTGCAGAGAATTATTTGGTGACGGTTCTCAATGGGGCATCAATTTATCCTACGAAATTCAACCAAGCCCAGGTGGACTTGCACAAGCTTTTATTATTGGTGAAGCATTTATTGGAAATGCTAATAGTGCATTAATATTAGGAGACAATATTTTTTATGGGCATGATTTTATTAATGCCCTGCATAATGCTGATTCTAGAGAAAATGGTGCTACTGTATTTGCTTACCATGTAAAAGACCCTAAACGTTATGGTGTTGTTAACTTTAATTTACAAGGTGAGGCGTCTGATATTGAAGAAAAACCATTAATACCGAAAAGTAATTACGCTGTTACTGGGCTTTATTATTATGACAATTCAGTAATTGATATTGCAAAATCAATTGAACTAAGTGCGCGTGGCGAGCTTGAAATTACAACAGTTAATAATATTTACTTAGAAAATAAAAAATTATTTGTTGAAATGCTTGGTAGGGGTTTTGCTTGGTTAGATACCGGAACGCACGAAAGTTTAATGGAAGCTTCACAGTTTGTAGCAACAATCGAGCATCGCGTTGGACTAAAAATTTCATGCCCTGAAGAAATTGCTTTAAAAAATGGCTACATTACATCTGCGCAATTTGAATTATTGGCTAATAAACTTATAAAAAGCGCGTATGGGCAATATCTTTTAACCCTTATTAAAAGCTCTCAATAGAAATGAATAAAATTAGTGAAACTAATTTACCTGGTGTTTTAGTTATTGAACCCCAAGTTTTTAATGACCAAAGAGGATTCTTTTTTGAAAGTTTTAATTTAAAGGAATTTAATGAAAAAACAGGTCTTAATGAAAGCTTTGTACAAGACAATCATTCCAAGTCTATTTCTGGTACGTTAAGAGGTATGCATTACCAATTAAAATTTCCTCAAGGAAAATTAATGCGTGTTTCCAAAGGTTCTATATTAGATGTAGTTGTTGATTTAAGGAAGAGCTCACCTACATTTAAACACTCATTTACGATCGAACTTAGCGACGAAAATTATAAACAACTGTGGGTTCCTAAAGGTATGGCGCATGGATTTTTAGTTTTAAGTAAAGAGGCTGAATTTTTATATAAAACAACTGATTATTATTATTCTGAAGATGAGCATTGTTTACTTTGGAATGATCCTACAATTAATATCAAATGGCCTAAGATAGACAATATTCAATTGTCAGCTAAGGACAAACTAGGAAAAACTTTAGATAAGCTTATCTTGCCACAATGATATCTTTAATTATTTCGTTTTTTACTTCCTTTATTCTTTCTTTTTTGATTTTAAGATATAAACATTTGCATGCGCATTTATCTTTTGATTATGATAAAAAGAGTGTGCAAAAATTTCATTCTTTTGATGTGCCTAGAATCGGCGGTCTATCAATTTTTTTAGGCATACTTATTTCTTTTTCCTCGCAGTTTATTCAAAATTCATCTTATTTAAATACAGGTTTTATTATTATCTTATCTTCATTGCCTATTTTTATTTTAGGATTAATTGAAGATATTACAAAAAAGGTTAGGCCTTTATATCGATTATTTGCGGCTGGTTTTTCAGCATTTTTAGCTTGCTTTTTTTTGAATATTTGGCTTACAAACATTCAGTTTATTAATATTGATTTATTACTTAAAATTGCCCCTATTTCAATTCTATTTACTTGTTTTTCAGTGGCTGGCGTGACACATAGTTTCAATTTGATTGACGGCTTTCATGGGATTGCAAGTATGATTGGTATTTTTATATTATCTGCAATTACTTACATTTCTCTTGAGGTGTCTGATCCATCTATAACAATACTTGCAATTTCAGTAATTGGTTCTATTTTAGGTTTTTTTGTTTGGAATTATCCAAAAGGCCTTATTTTTCTCGGAGATTCTGGAGCTTATCTTATAGGCTTTTGGATCGCCATACTATCTTTGCTCTTAGTGAATCATCACCCAGAGGTTTCAAATTGGTTTCCATTGTTAATATGTTTTTACCCAATATTTGAAACGCTTTTTACAGTTTCTAGAAGGGTTTTTACTAAAAAATCACATCCAGGACTTCCTGATTCATTTCATTTGCATCAACTCATTTTTAAAAGGGTTATTCGTTGGACTCCTATTACCAGCTATGAAAAAAATAAAAAGAATTCAATGGTAGCGCCTTATCTTTGGCTTTTATCATTAATATCAATTATCCCAGCTTTGTTATTTTGGAAATATCACCAAACTTTAAAAATATTCGCTTTTATATTTTCTGTATGTTATTTATGGCTTTATTTTAATATTATTCGTTTTAAGACACCAAAATTTATGATTAAAAGGAAGTGAGCCTATCAATGCAGCCCATTAAAAAAGCAGTTTTTCCAGTCGCAGGTCTTGGAACAAGATTCTTACCTGCTACTAAAGCCAACCCAAAAGAAATGCTTCCCATTGTAGATAAGCCATTAATTCAATATGCGGTTGAAGAAGCTATTAGATCAGGCATTACTGAATTGATTTTTGTCACAGGAAGAAATAAGCGCTCAATTGAAGATCATTTTGATAAAAACATTGAATTAGAAGCTAGTTTAAATAATTCACATAAAACTGAATTATTAAAATTAATTAATTCAATTATTCCATCGAATGTTTCATGTATTTATATTAGGCAAGCAGAGCCACTCGGTCTAGGCCATGCAGTTCTTCAAGCAAAACCAATTGTGAATAATGAGCCATTTGCAGTTATTTTGGCTGATGATTTAACAGATAGTAAAGAGCCGGTCTTAGCTCAACTTATAAATCAATTTAATATAAATAATGCTTCTATAATTGCGATTGAAAATATACCAAAAGAAAAAACATTCCAGTACGGTATTGTTGAGGGAGAGTCAGTAGGCGGTAAGTTAGTTCAAGTTAAAAAAATTATTGAAAAACCTCACCCAAAAGATGCGTCTTCTACCATGGGCGTTATAGGAAGATATATTTTTACCCCCACAATTTTTGAACAATTAGAAAAAGTTAAACCTGGAAAATCCGGTGAAATTCAATTAACTGATGCGATACAACTTCTTTTAAATAAGGAATCTGTTTACGCATTTAATTTTGAAGGAATTAGATATGATTGTGGCGATAAGCTAGGCTTTATGAAAGCTAATGTTGAATTCTCAAAAAAACATCCTGAAATAGGAATTGATTTTATTAAATACTTAAAGTCAACTGTTTAATAAGATATGCAATCTTATAAATCTATTCTAAAAGAAACATCAATTTTATATTCGAATGAAGAAATTCATAAAGGAATAAAAAATATAGCAGAAGAAATTAATCAGGCTATTCAGGGCGAATTTCTTTATGTGCTAACTGTTATGAATGGAGCTTTATTTTTTTCTGCTCATTTAATTCCCCTTTTAAATTATAAGATTTATCAAGATTATATTCACGCAACACGTTATGGGGAAAAAATACATGGTGGCCTTGTGAAATGGATAAAAGAACCTACTGACGTTATAAGGGATCAAAATGTCTTAATTATCGATGATATTCTTGATGAAGGAATTACACTTGTTGAAATTATTCATCAATGTAAAGCTATCGGCGCTCGTAATGTTTTTTATGCTGTGCTTTTTGATAAACTCTTAGACAGAGAAAAAATTATTAAGCCTACTTTTAGCGCTTTAAATGTGCCTAATAAATTTGTTTTTGGATTTGGTTTAGATTACAAAGGTTTTGGAAGAAACCTTTCTGATTTACATGTTATAAATTGATTATGAAATCAATTAATTCCTTCATTTAATGTCACAATGACATTATGACTAAATCTAAAAAAATATCTTTACGCTTAAATGATCCACAAAAAGATCAAGAGGCTATGTTTTATGATAAGCCTCTTCCAAGTAGAGAGTTAATATTAAAAGTAATGACTGAGCAGGGTGTTCCATTATCTATCGAACAACTCACACATTTGCTTGAAATTGATGAATCTGAAAATGAAACTTTTAATAAGCGCATTCGGGCTATGGAACGTCAAGGCCAAATTATGCGAAATAGAAAAAATGATTTTTGTATATCCGGAAAATTAAATCTTATTGCCGGAAGAATACAAGGACATCCAGATGGCTTTGGTTTTTTAATTCCAGAACAGGATGGAGATGATATTTTTCTATCACCTAGAGAAATGATGCAGGTTCTTCATAATGATCGAGTTATGGTTCAAGTGACTGGCCAAGATAGGAAGGGTAGACTAGAAGGTAAAATTGTTGAAGTCCTTGAAAGAAAAAATGAAACCCTTGTAGGTCGTGTAGTCCAAGGGCAGGGCGTGACAATTGTAGCTGCTGAAGACAAGAGAATTAACCAAGATATATTAATTCCTTACCATCTTGATATGGGTGCTAAGCCCGGACAAATCGTAATGGTTTCAATTACAGCCCAGCCTTCGTATAAATCTAGGCCTATGGGTAAAGTTGTTCAAATTTTAGGTAATTATGCCGATAGCGGGATGGAAATCGAAATTGCTCTTCGAAAACATCAATTGCCTTATTCCTTTTCTCAAGAGGTTGTTGATTTAGCAAATAGCTTTTCAAAAGAAGTTTTGCCCTCTGATTACAAAAGTAGAAAAGATATCCGGGATTTACCTTTTGTAACTATTGATGGAGAGACAGCGAGAGATTTTGATGACGCGGTATATGCAGTTAAAGTTGTAAATCATTGGCGTTTAATTGTTTCTATTGCGGATGTTAGTTTTTATGTAAAAGCTGATAATGTTTTAGATAAAGAAGCTTATCTCAGGGGTAATTCAGTTTATTTCCCTAGGCGCGTCATTCCAATGCTTCCCGAAGCTCTATCCAATGGCCTTTGTTCGCTCAATCCAAATGTAGATCGTTTATGCATGGTTTGCGACATGATGATTGATAGCGATGGTGTTGTACGTAATTATGAATTTTATCCGTCAGTCATGAGATCAAATGCCAGAATGACATATACCGAAGTTCATTCTATTCTTAATAAAACATCTCCAGAAGCCAAAAAAAAGTTTGAGTTATTAATTCCTCAGTTAAATGATCTTTATAGTGTTTATCAGTTACTAAACCTCCAAAGACAAAAAAGAGGGGCAATAGAATTTGAATCTTCTGAGACGATCATGATATTTAATGATCATGGGAAAATTGAGCGCATAGATCCAGTGTTAAGAAATGAAGCTCATAAACTTATTGAAGAGTGCATGTTGGCCGCCAATGTTTGTGCAGCTAATTTCTTAGAAAAGAATAAACATTCTTCATTATTTAGGGTTCACGAAGGACCTACCGAAGAAAGATTAGAAAATTTACGTATTTTCTTAGCTGATTTTGGATTTAATTTGGCCGGAGGTGATAAGCCATCCATTAAAAATTATGCAGAATTAATAGAGACTATACATGGAAGACCTGATGAACATCTTCTTCAAACTGTTTTGCTCCGTTCAATGCAGCAAGCCGTTTATAGTCCAGATAATTTAGGGCATTTTGGATTAGCATACAAAGCTTATGCACATTTTACTTCCCCTATCCGTAGATATCCAGATCTACTAGTTCATCGAGCTATCAAAGCCATATTAAATAATAGTAAAATGCCTGAGACGAATTGGCATATGGCTGGTCAACATTGCTCTATGACAGAGAGAAGAGCTGACGATGCTACACGTGACGTAGCTGCGTGGCTCAAATGTTATTTTATGCAAGACAAGATTGGTGAAGTTTATGATGGTACTGTTGCAGGTGTAACAAGCTTTGGACTTTTTGTAGCTATTGATAATTTATACATTGAAGGTTTATTACATGTAACAGAGCTAGGTAATGATTATTTTAACTATGACAAAACCAGACATGCAATGATCGGTGAAAGAAGTCACGTGATGTTTAGATTAGGTGATCGATTAAAAGTAAAGCTTGCCCATGTAGATCTTGAAACAAATAAGATTGACTTTACACTTGAAAGTCATGATCATGTGGCTAGACCAGAAAGCACAAAGAGACCATCTCATCCTAATAATGGAAAGTTAAGAAAAGACAAATTAAAAGATCATTCTGTAGAGGCAAAAAAAATAAAAAATGACAAGAGTGATAAACGCAAAAATATTAAAAACAAAAGAAAAAAATGAGTCAAATGCAAGTTATCTTTGGATTTCATTCAATTATTAGTCGTTTAAGACAATCTTCTCATAGCATCAATGAAATACTTGTTGATAAAGATCGTAGTGACCCAAGAACTAAAGAAATTACTATTTTAGCTAAAGAACACAACATCCGTGTTTTAAATGTCGATCGTGCGAGACTTGATGGATTAGTGTCGAATAAAAATCATCAAGGTGTTGTGGCAATGGTTAAGCAAATAAAAGAGGCGTTTGTAACTGTTGAAGATATTTTGGAAGGTGAACTATCTGAACCTGTTTTTTTCTTAGTTCTTGATGGTGTTGAAGATCCTCATAATTTAGGTGCTTGTCTTCGTGTAGCCGATTGTATGGGCGTTCATGCTGTTATTGTCCCCAAAGATAGAGCTGTAGGTTTAAATGCAACAGTGCGTAAAGTAGCTTCTGGAGCTGCCGAATCAATTCCTTTAATTGTTGTGACAAATTTAGCAAGAACTATAAGATTGCTTAAAGATGCTAATGTAAATGTTCTAGGTACGGCAGAGAATGGAGATTTTTCCTTGTACGATTTTGATCTTAAAGGACCTATTGCAATTGTTTTGGGTTCTGAAGGCGATGGATTAAGAAGGCTAACAAAAGAAGTATGTGATTCATTATTAAAAATACCAATGCTAGGAGCAGTTGAAAGTTTAAATGTTAGTGTAGCTGCTGGAATTTTCTTGGCTGAAGTGAGGCGTCAAAGAATTAAGAGTTAAGACCAAGAGTTTTATGAGTTTCGTTTCTTATTTTCCTAAGTAATTTTTTATTAGTCATTAAATTTTCGCCGTATGATGGAATTATTTTGCTTAATCTATTTTTTATCTCCTTATTTGAAAGCCTATTTAAAAAATACTGTTCTATGACTTGTATCATTGAATCTACTGCAACAGATGCGCCTGGTGATGCTCCAAGAAGCGCTGCTAATGTTTTATTTTGAGAAAAAATAATTTCAGTACCAAATACAAGATTACTTTTTATAAAATTACGAGGTTTAATGATTTGCACTCGCTGACCTGCTATTTTAATAGACCAATCTTTTGAATTAGCGTTAGGGTAAAATTTTTTTAACAATTTTATACGGCTTGATTTTGTTTGAAATGATTCACGAATTAAGTAAATAAGTAAGCCCCAATTTTTAAATAGAATATAAATCATCGGCATAAAGTTTTTAAATCTTAAAGATTTAATGAGGTCTAGATACGATCCATATTTTAAAAATTTAAAAGTAAATCCTGCAAAAGGACCGAATAAAAGTGTTTTTTTACCATCGATTATCCTTAAATCAAGGTGTGGCGAAACCATTGCAGGACCATTTTTAAGGCCCATTCCATATACTTTTACATAATGCTGATCAACAATCTCTTTCTTCTTACATACGAGCCACTGACCACTAACTGGGAAACCTGCATATCCAATCTGCTCTTTAATATTAGTCTTTTGAAGTAATTGAATCGCCCGCCCACCTGCGCCTATGAAGACAAATTTTGCATACAGTACTTTTATTTGGTTAGTTAGATTATTTTGAACTAAAATTTTCCATGAGTTATTATCAATCTCAGTGATATTTAAAACTTCATGGCTAAGGTGCAATGTAAATTTTTTTTTAATTTTTAAAATAGTTAATAATTCTTTGGACACTTTACCGAAGTCGACATCAGAGCCTTCATTGACTTTTGTTATTGCTATCTTATCTTTAGAATTTCTTCCAGCCATAATAAGAGGCGCACACTTATTAATTTCTTTTTTATTTTCTGAGAATCTTATTGATTTAAATAAATGATGTTTTTTGAGTAAAAGATATCTTCTCTTTAAAAACTTAACGCCGTCATTACCAAATACGAAACTTAAATGTGGAACGCGATTTATGAATTTTCTTGGATTAAAGGAACTGTATTTTTTAGTGAGATAACTCCAATATTGAAGAGTAATTTCATATTTTGAATTAACTTCAAGTGCTTTTTTGATGTTGATTTTGCCATTTGTATCAGCTGGGGTGTAATTAAGTTCACAATAACCAGCGTGTCCTGTTCCTGCATTATTTAAAGCTTCTGAACTTTCAAGACCTATATCATTAAGCCTTTCAAATAAATCTATTTTCACAGAAGGATCTATTTCTTTAATAAGTGATGCGAGAGTTAGGCTCATAATACCTCCCCCAATAATTAAACAGTCTGTTTTATTTGTATCGCTCATTTTGTATTTATTATTCATCGTAATGTTTTGCTATTTTTAAAGATTATTTGTGCTTTTGATTGATATAATTGAGCTTTAAAGGCTCAAATTATAATATGAAAGTTAGCGGTTTTACATTTATTCGCAATGGAACAATTTTAGGCTATCCATTCATAGAAAGTATAAATTCTATCTTGCCAATTTGTGATGAGTTCATTATAGCAGTTGGCCCAAGCGAAGATGATACGCTCGTTCGTATACAAAAAATAAATAATAAGAAAATTAAAATTATTCAAACTCAATGGAATGAAAATATGCAAGACAGAGGGTTTGTGTATGCGCAACAGAAAATGATTGCGCATTTTAATTGTTCAGGGGATTGGGCTTTTTATCTGGAAGGTGATGAAATTGTTCATCAGGAAGATTTAAAAGTAATTAAGAGGTCTATGCAAAATTTTTTAAATAACACCAAGATAGAAGCGTTAGTATTTGATTATTATCACTTTTTTGGAAGTAAAAGTTGGGTGGCTTCAAGTCCAGCGTGGTATCGTCAAGAAGTTAGAATTATTAAAAATAATTTACGTGTATGGTCCCCTGACGCGCTTTATTTTGTGAGTATGGATAAAAATAAAATAGGCAGATATCCTAATGCAGCTTTAGTGGGCGCATCTATTTATCATTACGGCCATATAAGAAGCATTTCATCGATGAATAATAAATTAAAAAAAGTCGGTAAATATTGGCGTAAAAAATTACCCAATTTTACTTCGTATACTATTGACCCTAAAGCCATAAAACCTTTCTTAGGTAGTCATCCTTCAATTATGAAAAAATGGCTAAGAGATAAAGCAGAGCCTTTTTTCTTTCCCGACGTCAAACATAAGTTAACTCGAAGAGAAAAGAAACATCGCTGGCTAATAATTTTAGAAAATTTTCTAGGTAAAGATCTAACTAAGAAACATTTTAAAATTTTTGATTATGAATAAAACCTATCAAAATAGCATTCAAAAAATAATAAATTTTCTTATTATTTTTGCTTGTTTTAGTATTGCCATGCCTACAGCCTGGATTAGTGTATCCTCGGGTTTAATCTTAATTGTGTGGATAATTTCTGGTAATTATTTTGTTAAATTTAAACGTATTTTTTATAATCCAGCTGCAATATCAGCACTTATTTTATTTGTACTTTATATAATAGGAACAATTTATTCATCTGCTTCATCAGATCAAAGTGAAAAATTTTTATTGAAATATTTAAAACTATTGCTTATTCCAATTGTGATTAGCATAGTCGATTCCAATAAAATAAGAAACTATGCCATTAATGCATTTTTAATAGGCGCATTTATGTTACTTATCATTTCATATTTAAAATGGTTAGGAATTCTGCCCATGAATTTAGGTTTACATGATTTGCCGGATAACAGTCAAGGATTTCTCGCGTTTAAAAATCGTATTGCACATAACATTTTGATGTCATTTTTGATGTTTATTTCATTTAGTAAATCGTATTATGAAAAATCGAGATTTAGATGGTTTTGGTTTATCTTAGGAATATTGATTTTGCTAAATATTATGTATCTTGTTGGTGGTAGATCGGGCCAGGTAATTGCAGTAACTTTCTTAGTATTTTTACCATTTTATTTTTACGGGGTAAAAACTTTAAAGTACTTCTTAATTTTTTTGATAATTATTTTTGCTTTTAAATCCCATGTAAGTCTTTTAATTCCTGCTAGATTGTTAAATGTAACTCAAGAAGTTTCTGATTACAAATCAAGTGAAAATCTTACATCAGTAGGCATTAGAATGGAGATGTTCAGAAATACAATGGCTCTCATTAAAAAATCACCTTTAATTGGTTATGGTACAGGTGCGCTTAAGTCTGAATACAATAGGCTGGCAAATACTCAAGAAACACTTTTAAAAGATGTACCCAATCCTCATAATCAATACCTACTTACTTTTTTTGAGATTGGGATTGTTGGATTGATTGCTTTTCTTTATATGTTTTATAAGCAATGGAATTTTTCAAATAATTCAAAATTAATAGATATACAAATAGGCTTGTATATGAAAGGATTGATCTTGACTATCGCTATAGGCTCACTATTTAATTCGCTCTTACTTGATGCTACAGAAGGTAAATTTTATTGTATCTTAACTGGTGTTTTTTTAAGTTGTAACAAAGAGAAATGAATAAATTATCCGTAGTCATAATTTCAAAAAACGAGGATATTAATATCTCCGAATGCGTTAAAAGTGCTATTTTTGCAAATGAGGTTTTGGTGGTCGATTCCGGAAGCACAGATGATACAGTGATGTTAGCTAAAAAAGCTGGAGCCCGTGTGGTCTCTAAAAAATGGCTTGGTTACGGAGCGCAGAAAAATTTAGCTATAAACTTAGCAAAAAATAATTGGATTTTTTCTTTAGATGCTGATGAAAGGATTGATAAAAATTTAGCTTTTGAAATTAAATTAGCAATAAAAAAAAATCAACAATCTGTTTATGAGGTTGCTAGAAAATCTTTATTTGTTTCAAGATTTATGAAATATAGCGGTTGGAGGCCGGATTATACAAAACGCCTATTTAAAAAAAAATCTGGAAAATTTCAAGAAAGATTAGTTCATGAGCATTTTGTAACTAATTGTGAAATTGGACGACTAAAAGGAAATCTTATTCATTATAGCTATAGAGACATTGAAATGGTATTAAAAAAAATTAATGCTTATTCTAGCTATGGGGCAAATGAATATTTGGGAGCAGGGCGACGTGGCTCACTTTTTAGGGCAATTCTTCATGGGCTTTGGGCTTTTTTTAGAACCTACATAATGAGATTTGGATTTTTAGATGGAGCAGAGGGATTCATGCTTGCATTTGCAAACGCTGAAAGCTCTTATTATAAATATATAAAATTATATTATTTAGTAAATAAACATCATTTGAATGCTAAGAAAAATTAATATACAAAAAAATAATCCACGAGAAATTTTTTTTTATAGAAATAAATCTCGCAATAATTATTTATTTTCAATACTAATTCCGACTTGGAATAACCTCGATTATCTTAAGTTATGTATTAATAGTATTAAAAAAAATTCCAAGTATAAGCATCAAATTATAGTCCATATAAATCAAGGCGATGATGGAACTCTAACCTGGATAAAAAAGCAAAAAATCGATTATTCATATTCAGAAGAAAATATTGGAATATGTTATGCATTAAATGCAGCAAGCTCATTAGTTAGAAGCTCTTATATTGTTTATTTTAACGATGACATGTATGCATGCCCAGATTGGGATTACTTTTTACATAAAGAAGTTAAAGCTCAAAATACTGATTATTTTTTTCTATCTTCAACTCTTATTGAACCAATCTTTTCTAAAAATATATGTACTATTAGCCCATGCAATTTTGGGGATACGATATCTAATTTTGACGAAAAAAAACTTATAAGAAGTTTTAAATCTTTTAAAAAGAAAGATTGGAATGGTGCGACATGGCCACCAAGCTTAGTCCCTAAAAAACTTTGGGATTTAGTGGGGGGGTATAGTATTGAATATAGTCCTGGAATGTATTCTGATCCTGATTTTTCAATGAAGCTTTGGAGTTATGGCGTTAGAAACTTTAAAGGAGTGAGTGATAGTCGCGTCTATCACTTTATGTCTAAATCAACAAGAAAAATGAATCATAAAATAATTGATGGAAAGTCTTTGTTTCTTAAAAAATGGGGAGTTAGCTCCAATATATTTACTAACTATTATCTTAGGCGTGGTAGTTTATGGAATGGTCAGCTAGGCGAGCCCCCAAAAAACATTTTCATATTGCCGAGAGTATTTATCTCTAATTTATTAAATACTTTTAAGGGAATTTGGCGACATTGAAAAATGAGAAAATTTTAGCTGTTCAATTTCAATATCTTGGTGATGCTGTTTTTATGACACCCGCACTTCAGCTAATAAAATTAAATTATCCAAAATCTGAATTACATGTTTTGGTTGCTAATGAAATTAGCCCCATTCTAAAATATGTTGAATATATTGATAAAGTATGGAGTATTTCAAGGATTAGAGGCCAATTAAACATATTTGACCAGCTGCCTACTATCCTTAATCTGCGTAAAGAAAATTTTGATCGCGTTGTTGATTTTGGTGGAAATGATAGAGGTGCCATCTATTCTTTTTTAACTGGTTCAAAGATAAGACTAGGCATCATTAATAAACCTAAAAATTTAATTCATAAAATTTGTTATAACCAAAAAATCTTTTTAAGAGAACTGCCGTCATCATATATTGATAAATATATCCGGCTGCTTAAGCCTTGGAATATAAGCCCTAATCCTAATCTTATATGCCCAAAAATTGGTTTTAATAAAAATTTATTGTCGCAAGCTAAAAAAATATTAGGCAACAAATCTATTATTTGTCATATTTCCACTTCTCAACCTAAAAAAGAATGGCCATTAGAGCTATGGTTAGAGTTTTATAAATTAGCAGAGGCTAAAAATTATAAATTAATTTTTACTTCAGGAATCAGCAAAAGAGAAGTCTCTCTTTTAAAGAAATTAAAGAAATATGACAAAAATATATCTGTTATACGTCCAGTAGAAAATCTAGAATTATTTATTGCTATTATTAGCCAATCAGAATGTATGATTTCTGGTGATACAGGACCTCTTCATTTTGCTTCAGCTATGGGCATTAAAACTTTAGGACTTTTTGGGATTTTTGGGTCAGTTAAGCAAGCCGCATCTAATTATCGTAACGAAAATAAGATAGTTTCGAATTTATGTAAATGTATTGGCCGTCTCGAGCATTTTGAAGTTTGTAAAAGTGATCAAAAATGTATGTCAACCATATCACCTCGTGAAGTTTTTTTAAAATTCACTTTACTTATGAAATAATATTTTTATGGGCTTTTTCAAAAAATTACTCTAGTTGTAGTGACATTCAATAGCTTAGTTATGTTTTTTTGAGAACAAAAAAATACTCAACTATTTTACAAGACCTTACGTTAGCTTTATCTGAAAATTATTTTAAACTAATAAAAAGCCCATAGAATTCTATGGGCTTAAATTTGGCTCCTCGACCTGGGCTCGAACCAGGGACAAACGGATTAACAGTCCGTTGCTCTACCAACTGAGCTATCGAGGAATTGAGTACGTGATCATAAAGCAGATATTACTTTATGGTCAACTCAAAAGAAGGCAATTATACTGGAAATAAAATTCCTTTTAAACCGAAAGGGCGCGCTTTATTCTTTTTAAGGCTTCTTGAAGATTTTCCATTGAAGTAGCGAAAGAAATTCTAAAATATCCTTCTGCTCCAAATGCTGAACCCGGAACAACTGCAACACCTTCTTTATCAAGAAGATAATCAGCAAAAGCGAGATCAGTTTTTTCCTTTAGAATTTTTTTATTAAATAAATTTTCTATAGCTTTTCTTGCATCTGGAAATGCATAGAATGCACCTTCAGCTTCAATGCAAGATAATCCAGGTATCTCATTAAAACTCTTTACGACAAAAGTGTGCCTTTCTCTAAAAGCTTTTATCATAGGTTTTATGCATGTTTGATCACCAGACAAAGCAGCTTCAGCCGCAACTTGAGAAATCGATGTTGGATTTGATGTGGATTGTGATTGAAGAATTTCCATTGCTTTAATGATATAGGTTGGACCAGCAGCGTATCCTATTCGCCAGCCTGTCATAGAGTATGCTTTTGATACACCATTTATCACAACACATCTATCTTTTAATTCTGAACATACATTTAATATGTTATAAAAAGATTGATCTTTCAGTTTGACATGTTCGTAAATATCATCGGTTCCAATTAATATATTTGGATGTTGGACAAGCACCTTAGCCAATGACTCTAATTCTTCTTTTGTATAGACTGCGCCAGTAGGATTTGAAGGTGAATTTAACATGAGCAATTTTGTTTTAGGCGTAATTGCTTTTTCAAGTTGTGAAGCTGTCATTTTAAAATGCTGTTCGATGCCGCATTCAATAATGATCGGCTTTGCATTGGATACTAAAGCAATGTCAGCATAAGATACCCAATAGGGTGCAGGAATAATGACTTCGTCACCAGGGTTTAGAACAGCAAGACAAAAATTAAAAATACATTGTTTGCCACCTACACCAACGATGACTTCATTTGTGGTGTATTCAAGATTGTTGTCACGTTTAAACTTTTCAACAATAGCTTTTTTTAATGAAGGAATACCTGCAACTGGCGTGTATTTTGTAAGTCCATCGTCAATTGCTTTTTTTGCTGCATTTTTAATGTGTTGAGGTGTGTCAAAATCTGGTTCACCTGCGGCAAGTCCAATAATATCTTTTCCTTCAGATTTGTAACGAGCGGCTTTTGCTGTAATTGCAAGCGTAGGGGACTCTTTAATGCGACTGACGCAATCAGATAGTTTAATTAATGACAATTTAGAATCCAAAGGTTATTTAAGGATGAGTCTATTTTACGCAAAAAGAACTTGAGTTGAAATAAACTTTAAAATTATTCACACTGATCTGAGCAACCAATTAATTTTTTATAACCTTTTACTAGATCTGGATTAACTTCAGATATTTGATCTTGAATTGTTTTTGTTTCTTTTTTATCTCCTTTTGATTTCGCAATAAAACCTAGGCGAAAGAGTGCGTCTGTATTTTGATTGTCAAATTTCACTGATTGTCGGTATGCTTTTTCAGCATCATTTAAATGATTAAGATTTTCATTTGCAAATCCTAATTCAAACCAAGCTTCAGCATTATTATTTTCTTTCTTTGTCCATGCTTTAGCAACAGTTAAAAGCCTATTCCAGTCTTCTTTAAGTGTTGGAATAGCCACTTGAAGAAATAGAGGTTTTTTATCTTCTTCCTCTTCCCATAGTGCTGTGCCTGTGATTGGAAAATTAGTTTCTTCCGGTTTATTTTTTAATGTATTGAGCCATTCAACCGGAAGTGCATAATAAAAAGAATTACGACCAGAAGTTTTGAATGTATTGATACCGACGAGGCGGCCTTCTATATCAAATAAACCACTACCACTGGCTCCCATTCTAAATTGGGCAGAGCTCATAATTACCTTACCTTGATCAAGATCATAAGTGGACTTCACATTGCCTGCGGAAGTCAGTGGAACAGGCACTCCATTTGAGTGGCCAATAGCAATAACTTCTTGTCCTTTTTTGAGTTTTAAACTTTTTCCTATCATAACTGGTTTGTATAACATACCAAATGTAGTGACAAGGCATAGATCATGCCAACGGTCAGCTTTAACGCTGATGACAGAGTATGTGTCTTCGCCTTGAGACACCCATGGTTGTTTTGTTCTTCTTAATACATGACAGTTTGTGACGACCTCGTTATTTCCAACAACAATGCCGGAGCCAAAAGCCAAACCACCTGATTCGTTGTATCCTCTAATCATGACAACACTCATAAATGAATTCATTAATTGATCATTATTAAGTGCAAATAGATTAGTTGAATAAAAAGAGAGGCTTAAAAATAAATATGCCAAGTATTTAGAGAATAAATTCATAAGATATAAACTTTCAAAAGTATAATAAATACTTGACTAAATTTAACAGTAAAAGTTCTTATAGTTTTAGCACATTTTTCTTTGTGGATTCTTTTTTTAAGTAAAATATTACTATCTTGTTACTCACATTTCCAAATAGCCCTTATCAATTATTTCAGCCATTTTTGCCTGCGGGTGATCAACCTCAAGCGATTGAACTTCTAACAATTGGTATTCAAGAGAAGAAGAAATTTCAAACGCTTCTAGGCGTTACAGGTTCAGGCAAGACCTATACGATTGCTAATGTGATAGCAAGAATAGGCAAGCCCACTATAGTCATGGCCCCTAATAAAACCCTTGCTGCACAACTTTATTCAGAATTTAGAGAATTTTTTCCACAGAACGCAGTGGAATATTTTGTATCTTATTATGATTATTATCAGCCTGAAGCTTATGTGCCTGCACGTGATCTTTTTATTGAAAAAGATTCGAGTATTAACGAGCATATTGAACAAATGCGTTTATCGGCAACTAAAGCACTTCTTGAGCGGGATGACAGCATTATTGTAGCAACTGTATCTGCCATTTATGGCATAGGCGACCCTGTCGACTATCAAGGCATGGTTATGAACCTTGTGCAGGGTGAAAAACTTTTACAAAGAAATATTATTTTACGTCTAGTTTCTATGCAATACGAAAGAAATGATTTTGATTTTTCTCGAGGTGCTTTTAGAGTTAGGGGTGATACTATTGATATTTTCCCTGCTGAAAATTCAGAGACTGCAATTAGAGTAACTTTGTTTGATGATGCGATTGAATCAATCACATTCTTTGATCCTTTAACGGGACAGATTTACAACAAAGTGAATCGATTTACTGTTTATCCATCTAGTCATTATGTGACACCTCGAGAAACGACGGTGAGAGCCATTGAAAAAATTAAAAATGAATTAAGAGAGCGTTCAGATTATTTTGTAAAAGCTAACAAACTTGTTGAAGCTCAGAGAATTGAACAGCGTACTCGTTTTGATATTGAAATGTTAAACGAAATAGGTTTTTGTAAAGGCATTGAAAATTACTCAAGACATTTATCAGGGCGTAATCCAGGCGATCCACCACCAACATTGATTGAGTATTTGCCTAAAGATGCTTTGATGATTATTGATGAAAGTCATGTCACCGTCCCGCAAATTGGAGGTATGTATAAGGGTGACCGTGCACGAAAAGAGAATTTAGTGGAGTATGGCTTTAGACTCCCTTCAGCATTAGACAATCGACCTTTAAAGTTTGATGAGTTTGAAAAAACGATGCGTCAGTGTATTTTTGTATCTGCAACACCTGCCGAATATGAAGCAGCTCACACGGAACAAGTTGTAGAGCAAGTGGCAAGACCGACGGGGCTCATTGATCCTGAAATTACAGTAAAACCTGCAGATACTCAGGTAGATGACTTATTGAGTGAGATTAATATACGTGTTGAAAAAAATGAAAGGGTTTTAGTTACCACTCTCACAAAACGTATGTCTGAGGATTTAACTGATTATTTAACTGAACACCAAATTAAAGTGCGCTACCTTCATTCGGACATTGATACTGTAGAACGTGTCGAAATTATCCGTGATTTAAGGCTTGGTAAATTTGATGTTGTTGTCGGCATTAATTTATTAAGAGAGGGTTTAGATATCCCTGAGGTATCCCTCGTAGCCGTATTAGATGCTGACAAAGAAGGCTTTCTAAGGTCTGAGCGTTCATTAATACAAACTGCAGGAAGAGCTGCACGTAATCTTAATGGGCATGTTATTTTTTATGCGAATAAAATAACACGCAGTATGAAAATTGCGATTGATGAAACCAATCGAAGACGCACAAAACAAATTGCATTTAATATTGCAAATAATATTATACCTATTGGTGTCACTAAAAAGATCAAAGATATTATTGAGAGCACATTTGACAAAGAAGAAGTCGATCTTAATCGGGCAATTAAAAAAGAAGAGGCTCGTTATGATCACTTAAATGAAAAACAAATGGCCAAAGAAATTCAAAAGATTGAGAAGGGCATGCAAACCGCAGCGCGTAATTTAGAGTTTGAGAAAGCTGCAAAACTTAGAGATGAAGTAAAATTTCTTAAAGAAAGGCTTTATGGGGCAGGACTTAAGGACCGTATAGACCCCTAAAAAGCATTGATTTAATTCAAAAAAGACCTATAATATTCGATCTTTCTACCTTGCTTTACAGTGAGCCGCATCGCTGAAAGCTTTTAACCATAAGGGGAGTTATATGCGACATTATGAAGTAGTATTTATTGTACATCCTGATCAAAGCGAACAAGTGTCTGGCATGATTGAACGCTACAGATCGCTCGTGACATCCAAAGGTGGAAAGCTCCACCGGCTCGAAGACTGGGGTCGAAAACAACTTGCTTACATAATCGAAAAAATTCACAAAGCACATTACGTATTGATGAATATTGAATGCGATCTTGAAACCCTAGCAGAATTAGAACACGCATTTAAGTTTAACGATGCTGTCTTGCGCCATTTAATTATGGGTACAAAAATAGCTGTCACTTCACCATCGATTATGATGAAAGAAGAAAAATCAAAATCGGTACTTGATAAAGAAGAGCGTGTTGTCCCTGAGGTTACTGAAGCTTAATCCAGATTGAATTGCTTAGAAATTTCCGGAGAAGTATTTTATGTGGACCCAGTCCGATATACTCCAGCAGGAATTCCAGCACTTAATCTTAAATTAAAACATAGCTCAGAGCAGATTGAAGCAAATTTAAAACGAACAATCGATTGTGAGCTAGAAGCTAAAATAATGGGTGACGCTGCATTAAGACCGATTAAAATTGGCGACAGAATAAAAACAAAAGGGTTTATTGGAAAGAAAAGCGCAAAAAGTAGTCAGCTAATTTTCCATATTAATTTTATAGAATATCTATAGGAGTCAATGATGGCTAGAGAAATGTACAAAAGAAGACGTTACTGCAGATTCAGTGCTGAAGGCATTGAAGAGGTAGATTACAAAGATGTTGATTTATTAAAAGACTTTATTACTGAAAATGGAAAACTGATTCCAGCACGTATTACAGGTACTAAGGCGAGATATCAACGTCAACTCAATATCGCGGTGAAGCGTGCTCGTTTTTTAGGGCTTTTACCTTACACTGATAAGCACTAAGGAGATTAAGAGATGCAAGTTATTTTATTAGAAAAAGTGGCTAACTTAGGAAACCTTGGCGACATCGTTAAAGTGAAAGATGGTTTTGGTCGGAACTTTTTAATCCCTCAAGGTAAAGCAAAGCGTGCGACAGATGCGAATAAAGCGGAATTTGAAGCAAGACGTGCTGAGCTTGAAAAACAACAGGCAGCGCTTCTTGATGCATCAAAAGAAAGAGCCAAAGCGCTTAATGGCCTTACTTTGGCAGTAACGCAAAAAGCGGGTGTTGATGGAAAACTTTTTGGATCGGTCACAAATACAGATATTGCTGAAGGTTTAACAGCTAAAAATATTAAAGTAGTAAAAGCTGAAATTCGTATGCCACACGGCCCACTTAAAACAGTAGGTCAACATCAAGTCACAATTGCATTACATCACGATGTTACTGTCGATATTATGATTGATGTGCTTGGTGAACCTGCTTAATAAAAAGCAATATATTTTTTTAAAGGCTGCCTAAGGCAGCCTTTTTTTATTCCGTTATAATTAATCATGGTAGACGATATTCTCAATTCCTTTAAATTACCCCCACATTCTATTGAAGCAGAGCAATCCTTATTGGGGGGTCTACTCATTGAAAATGAAGCGCTCGATAAAATTGCTGACATAGTGTCACCAAGTGATTTTTATCGTCAAGACCATCGCCTCATTTATCAACACATTATCAAGCTCATTGAGCAAAATAGCCCGGCTGATATTGTGATCGTAGCTGAATCCTTGGAAAAAAATGCTGAGTTAGTGACCGCTGGGGGCCTTAGTTACTTGGGATCTTTGGCTCAAAATACGCCAACTTCTGCGAATATACGTCGATATGCTGAGATTGTCCGCGAACGTTCAATTATGCGAAGTTTGGTTGAAGTGGGTTCCGATATAGCAGATAGCGCGTTTGCACCTCAAGGACGTGATGCACAGCAACTTCTTGATGAAGCTGAGGTAAAGATTTTTCAAATCGCTGAAAAAGAAAAACATGATCAATCTGGCTTTAAAGATATTAAAGAGTTGTTACCTCAAGTGGCTCAGCGTATTGATGACTTATTTACAGCTGGTGCGAGCGATGTCACTGGGGTACCCACAGGGTTTTCAGATCTAGATGCTATGACTTCAGGTCTTCAGCCGGGCGATCTCGTAATCGTCGCAGGACGTCCTTCAATGGGAAAAACTTCATTAGCGCTTAATATAGCTGAGAATGTGGCGCTAGATACAGGGTTACCTGTCGCCGTGTTCTCCATGGAAATGTCATCTACACAATTAACCATGCGTCTTTTAGGTTCAGTTGGTCGCTTAGACCAACATAAGATGAGAACAGGCCGTTTAGCAGATGAAGACTGGGAAAGATTAACGCATGCTTTAGGTAAGCTTAATGAAGCACCCATTCATATCGACGAAGGTGCTGCTTTAAATTCTTTTGATGTGAGGGCTCGTGCGAGAAGACTTTCAAGACAGTGCGGTAAATTAGGCCTGATTGTGATCGACTACCTTCAACTGATGTCAGCTCCTGGGGGTCGACAAAGTGAAAATCGTGCAACCGAAATTTCTGAGATTTCACGATCACTTAAAGCACTAGCCAAGGAGCTAGATGTGCCTGTGGTTGCTTTATCTCAGCTTAATCGAAGTGTTGAGCAGCGACCAGATAAACGACCCGTCATGTCTGATTTACGAGAATCAGGTGCGATTGAACAAGATGCTGACCTTATTCTTTTTATCTATCGCGATGAAGTTTATAACCCTGATACGCCGGATAAAGGTGTCGCAGAAATTATTATTGCAAAACAAAGAAATGGACCTATTGGTAGAATTAAGCTTACTTTCTTAGGCGCATATACTCGCTTTGAAAATTTTGCTAACCCAGGTTTTCAAGTTTACGACGAATAAAATAGATGCGTCCTCTGAAGGCTATTATTCATCAAGCATCGTTAAGACATAACCTCGCTACTGTTAAAAAAATCGCTCCTCAATCAAAGATTATGTCGGTCGTGAAGGCAAACGGTTATGGTCATGGCCTAATCAACGCTGCGCAAGGGTTGAGTGAGAGCGATGGATTCGCTGTGCTCACTTTACATGAAGCGATCGATTTAAGAGAGCATGGATTTGAGCAAGATATTTTATTATTAGAAGGCGCTTTCTCAGCATATGAAGTATCTATTGCAGCAAAAATGAATTTTAATCTTGTCGTACATAATCTTAATCAATTACATATGATCGAGAAGCTGAAGTTAGATCATCCAATTCATATTCATTTTAAGATAAATACAGGCATGAATCGCCTAGGGTTTAATCCAAAAGATGTAAAAGAAATTCTTCACACAATACAAAAAAAATCTAACTTCAAATCTATTACACTCATGACGCATTTTGCAACAGCGGATGAACCAAAAGGGGTGGATTGGCAGTTAAATGTGTTTAATGATGCAACTCATTCATTTCATTATCCTCGTTCAGTTGCAAATTCAGCTTCAATTATAAATTTTAAAAACACGCATATGGATTGGGTAAGGCCAGGAATAATGCTTTACGGTGCATCGCCGATTGTGGGTCAAAAAAGTAGCGCGTTTAATATAAAACCTGCGATGGAATTAAAAAGTGAAATTATTGCTATTCAAAATTTATTTAAAGATGATTCAGTTGGCTACGGTGAAAATTTTAAAGCAAAGAGAGATATGCGTATTGCAGTGGTTGCTTGTGGTTATGCGGATGGTTATCCACGTCATGCACCGACAGGTACCCCAGTATTTATTGAAGGTAAAAAAACATCTACGGTAGGAAGAGTTTCTATGGATATGCTTTATGTGGATATCACAAATATACCCGAAGCTACAATTTCAACGCCTGTCGAATTATGGGGTATGCATGTTCATGTGGATGAGGTTGCAGAAAAATCAGGCACAGTAGGTTATGAGCTTCTATGTGCAATTTCTGCTTCAAGAAGAGTGCCTATCGAGATCATTCATGGCTAAAAATAAAATTGCATACGTTTGTACCGAATGTGGCGGCCAATCGACCAAGTGGCAAGGACAGTGCCCACATTGTATGACATGGAATACTATGGTAGAGAGCATCATTGAAGCGCCTATACCAAGTCGTTATGCATCACTTACACAAACATCAGAATTAAAAAAACTTAATGAAGTAAAAATGTCGGCTGTTTACAAAAGAACAACTTGTATCAGTGAATTTGATCGCGTACTCGGCGGTGGTTTTGTACCCGGAGGTGTGGTATTGATTGGAGGCGATCCTGGCATAGGTAAATCTACATTACTCATCCAAGCACTTTCTCTTATCACTAATGACCCGAATCAATCGCCTTGTAAAGTAATTTATATCAGCGGCGAAGAGTCACCCCAGCAAATCGCTATGCGTGCAAAACGATTAGAGCTCGAAGTTTCCGATATTTTTATATTGTCAGAAATCAATTTAGAAAAAATCATTCAATCAATCGAAAAAAATAAACCTGATGTAGTGGTAATTGATTCAATTCAAACCATTTACTCAGAAGAACTTCAATCGGCACCGGGTTCAGTAACACAGGTAAGAGAGTGCTCAGCACAACTCACACGTATTGCAAAGCAACTTGAAGTGACGATGATCTTAGTGGGCCACGTCACCAAGGAAGGTTCTTTAGCTGGACCAAGAGTGCTAGAACATATTGTTGATACCGTATTGTATTTTGAAGGTGATCAAAACTCTAGCTTTAGAATGGTGCGTGCATTTAAGAATCGTTTTGGTGCTGTCAATGAACTTGGTGTATTTGCCATGACTGAAAAAGGTTTGCGTGAAGTTACAAATCCTTCTGCATTGTTTTTATCGCATCATCATGAAGAAGTTTCTGGTTCATGTATTACTGTCACTCAAGAAGGTACAAGACCTCTTTTGATTGAAATTCAAGCGCTTGTTGATAACGCGCATGGCGCATCACCAAAACGTTTAGGTGTAGGTTTAGAACAGAATCGATTGTCAATGCTCCTTGCTGTATTACATCGGCATGGAGGCATTGCCTGTTTTGATCAAGATGTGTTTGTTAATGCAGTAGGTGGTGTCAAAATTACAGAGCCTGGTGTTGACCTTGCTATTTTATGTGCAATCGTATCGTCATTTAAAAATAAACCTATCAATCAAAAAACAATTATTTTTGGAGAGGTTGGTTTAGCAGGAGAGGTCAGGCCGATACAAAGAGGTCAAGAGCGTATTAAAGAAGCTGCAAAGTTAGGTTTTACGCGTGCAATTATTCCTAAAGCTAATATTGTGAAACAAAAAATTTATGGTATTGAAGTGTTAGGCATTGAATATCTCTCTCAGGCACTTCAATTACTTAAAGCATAAAATTTATATCTAAAAAGACACATTATTATGACAAGCACCTTTCTAAGAGGTGGAAGTTTTATTTTGTGATTAAGTGTTTGTTCTGGCTTATCCCTCTTAATTTCATGAAGTAGCGTTTCGTAAACCTTTCCCATCATTAGTCCTGGAATTTGCGTATTAATATCTTCACTAGGTAGTTTTTTATAGGCAGCTTCATAAAAAGATTCAGCACGTTGAATTTGATAATGAAGTAGGTTTGATATATTTTTATTTTCTTTATGCTCTAAAATGTCATCTTCAGATATATTAAATTGATTAATTTCATCAAGGGGAATGTAAATTCTATTTTTTCTAGCATCCTCACCAATGTCACGGATGATATTTGTAAGTTGAAGTGCTATACCTAAGTCATGTGCGTATTTTAATGTGCCTTGATTTTTAAAACCTAATATCTTGACACATAAAATACCTACGACACCTGCTACCCTATAACAATAGA
>SHXT01000015.1 GCA_009693175.1 Candidatus Methylopumilus sp. | reverse complement strand
AATTTTTATGTAAGACAACAGGAAGGCTACAACGTCTTATCTAATCAAGATCGTGTTATTAGCAATATTGTTATGATGGGCATGGGTGAACCTTTGGCCAATTACGATAATGTAGTGAGCGCTATGAAATTAATGTTAGATGATAGAGCCTATGGTTTAAGTCGTCGTCGTGTGACGCTCTCAACTAGCGGTTTAGTCAATGCCATGGATCGATTGAAAGAAGATTGTCCCGTGGCTTTAGCGGTGTCACTTCATGCATCGAATGATAAATTACGCGATGAGATTGTTCCTATTAATAAAAAATTCCCGATCAAAGAGCTTATGGCTGGATGCCAACGTTATCTAGAAAAAGCACCGCGTGACTTTGTGACTTTTGAATATGTCATGCTGGATGGTATCAATGATTCTATTGAAGATGCAAAAGCACTTTTAAAGATCGTAAAAGATGTGCCTTGTAAATTTAATTTAATTCCTTTTAATCCTTTTCCACAAAGTGGCTATCAATGTTCATCAAGAGATCAGATTAGAAAATTTAGGGATATATTGATGAGTCAAGACTACATTGCTACAGTCAGAAAAACACGTGGAGATGATATTGATGCTGCGTGTGGGCAGCTGGCAGGGCAAGTCAAAGATAAAACTACAAGAACTCTAAAAAGAATTAATTTAACTAAATAACTTATTGATTTTAAATAATATAAATGATTAAAAGTTTATTAAAACGTTCAACACTTAAGGTTATGATTGGATCTGTTCCTATAGGAGGGGGTTCACCTATTGTTGTGCAGTCGATGACTAATACGGATACTGCTGATTGGAAAAAAACAGCTGATCAAGTGTTTGAATTATGGCAAGCAGGTTCAGAGATTGTGAGAGTGACGGTCAATAATGAAGCCTCTGCGGATGCGATCCCAAGGATTTTTGAAGAGCTTAATCAAAGAAATTGCCATGTCCCGATTGTGGGTGATTTTCATTTTAACGGGCATAAGTTATTACAAGCTTACCCTGAGTGTGCAAAATTCCTTGCTAAGTACCGCATCAATCCTGGCAATGTAGGTCGTGGTAGTCGCCGAGATGAACAATTTGAAGCGATGATTGAAATAGCTAAAATCTATGACAAGCCCATTCGTATCGGAGTCAATTGGGGCAGTCTTGATCAAGTTAAATTAACTTCGATGATGGATATAAATGCAAAACAAAAAAGCCCTTTATCATCTGGGGCACTTATGCGAGAAGCGCTGATTCAGTCGGCGTTAGAAAGTGCAGAGCAAGCTATCCAATGGGGGTTAGCTAAAAACAAAATCATTATTTCATGTAAGGTGAGTTATGTACAAGATTTAATTCTTATTTATCAAGAGCTTGCAAAAAGAACTTCATATCCATTGCATTTAGGGCTTACTGAAGCTGGTATGGAATCTAAAGGGATTGTTGCCTCTACCGCGGCTTTAGCTATTCTTTTACAACAAGGTATAGGAGACACCATTCGCGTATCACTAACCCCCACATCAATGGAGCCTCGCACAAAAGAAGTCGTCGTTGCGCAAGAGATTTTACAAACCATGGGAATTCGTTCTTTCACTCCCCTTGTAACAGCTTGTCCTGGTTGTGGAAGAACGACATCAACTTACTTTCAAGAGCTCGCATTTCAAATCCAAACATTTTTACGTGAGTCTATGCCTCAATGGAAAGATAAATATCCAGGTGTTGAAGACATGTCGGTGGCTGTGATGGGTTGCGTGGTTAATGGACCAGGAGAATCAAAACTCGCCAATATAGGGATTAGCTTGCCGGGTACCGGAGAAATTCCTGTAGCACCTGTTTTTGTAGATGGTAAAAAAACGGTAACTTTAAAGGGCGATCATATCGCGGATGAATTTAAAGCAATTGTCATGAACTATTTAGAAACGCACTATACAAAGCTAAAATAGCATATGAGTAAAAAACTACAGAGTATTAAAGGATTTTATGATGTCTTACCAGATAAGACGCCACTTTGGACTTTTGTTGAAAATAAAGTGCGTGAAGTATTAGAGCTTTATGCTTATGAAAAGATTAGCCTTCCTTTAGTAGAATCCACTTCTCTTTTTGTAGAGAGTGTCGGTACACATACCGACATCGTTGAAAAAGAAATGTATTCTTGGATAGACCTTTTAAATGAAGATCAGCTTACCCTAAGACCTGAAGGCACAGCTGGATGTGTGAGAGCCGTTATTGAACATAACCTCACTTATAATGGACCTATTCGTTTGTGGTATCAGGGCCCCATGTTTAGACATGAGAATGTACAAAAAGGAAGACAACGTCAATTTCATCAAATAGGTGTTGAAGCATTTGGATTTGATGACGCCAATATAGATGCCGAACAAATATTATTATTAAGTAGACTTTGGAAAGCACTTGATATTACTGACCTAGAACTCCATATTAATTCTATTGGTGATCCGGAAGATAGGGTTCGTTATAGAGCTGAACTGATTCGTTATTTTGAAGCGCACTTTGACACGCTTGATGATGATGCAAAAAAACGACTTCATCAAAATCCCTTACGTATTTTAGATAGCAAAAATTCTAATATGCAAAAGATGATAGAAGGCGCGCCTAAACTTTTTGATTATTTAAGTGAAGATGCTAAAAAACATTTTGCATTCGTATGTCATTACCTCAATGAAGCAGGTATTCAATTTAAAATAAATCAACGTTTAGTGCGTGGCCTTGATTATTATAATCGTACTGTGTATGAATGGGTAACTCATCGCTTAGGCAGTCAGGGCACAGTTGCTGGTGGTGGTCGTTATGATTATTTGATTGAACGACTTGGGGGAGAAAAAACCCCTGCATGTGGTTTTGGTATTGGTATGGAGCGTATTGTTTTATTACTTGAAGAAATAGGGGTTAACGTTAAAAATATACCTGATGTGTATGTGGTAAATTTGGGCGAAGAAGCAGAAAAAAAAGCACTTTCTATTTCAGAAACATTACGGGAAAAAGGATTGAAAGTCGTTTTAAATTCTGGCGGTAGTAGTTTTAAATCTCAAATGAAACGTGCAGATAAAAGCGGTGCTTTATGTGCCATTATTATTGGAGATGATGAAATAAAACAAAGCGCTGTGCAAATTAAATTCATGCGTCAAGAGGACGGCCAATCAGTTGTAAAGTTTAATGATTTGGCTGATTTCATTTTAAAAAATCTACTATGAAGAAAATTCTAGAGGTTAAACATTTAATAGTTTCACCTTTAAGCAGCCCTCGAAAATACTTAGTCAATGATATTTCATTTGATTTATATCCGGGCAGGACAACTTGCATTGTCGGAGAATCGGGTAGTGGTAAAAGTTTAACAGCACTTTCGATTACGAAGCTTTTATCTCAACAGCTCAAACAAGAAGGCCAAATCTTTTTTAAAGGTAAAAATATTTCAAGTTTATCGAATGACGATATTCGTCCTCTTCGAGGTAAATCGATTGCAATGATTTTCCAAGAACCTATGACATCACTTAATCCAGTATTAACCATTGGTGATCAAATCAAAGAGGCGTTAAAAGTTCATTTTGATTTTGATAAAAAATTATTAGATCAGAAAGTTGCATCACTTTTAAACGATGTAGGCATTTCGTCTGAACGCATATCAAGTTACCCAGATGAATTATCAGGTGGACAAAGACAGCGCGTGATGATCGCCATGAGCATTAGCTGTGAGCCTTCTATTTTAATTGCCGATGAGCCAACGACTGCACTAGATGTAACGGTTCAAGCGCAAATTATAAAGTTACTGCAACAATTAAAAAAAGAGATGCGCATGACTATGCTCTTTATTACACATGATTTTGGTCTCGTAGAAGACATTGCTGATGATGTGATTGTGATGTACCAAGGAAAAATTGTAGAAAAGGGCAGTGTGTTAGCGGTATTAAAAACTCCTAGACATCCATATACGAAAGCATTGCTTCAATGTGTGCCAGACGCCAAAGGGATTAAAAAATTAAAATCCATAAAATATGAGAATTTAGATCGAGAATTGGTTTTTTAAGATGGCAACATTTCGTAAAAGTGATGCGGTATTGGAGGCTAGAAATCTTAATAAGACGTATATGCAAAGCTCAGGGTTTTTTGTTAAAAAACACAAAACGATTCAAGCTTTAAATAATGTGAGTTTGACTATTAAAAAAGGCCAGACACTAGCTGTAGTTGGAGAATCGGGTAGTGGAAAGTCAACTTTAGCTCGTTGTCTGCTACAATTGCAACCCATTGATTCAGGGAGTGTATTATTTAAAGGTAAAAATCTTGCCACTTTAAGTGCTAAAGAATTGAAAAGTGTAAGGCGTGATATACAGATGGTGTTTCAAGACCCTTATGCATCAATTAATCCTCGTATGAGAATTAAAGAAATCATTGAAGAGGGGCTAATGATTCACGAATTAGGTACAACATCCGAGCGCGATAAAAAAGTACGCAGTATGATTAAGAAAGTGGGATTGTCTGAAGCTGATTTAGTAAAATATCCCCATCAATTTTCAGGGGGACAAAGACAGAGGATTGGGATTGCAAGAGTGCTTATTATGGAGCCCCAAATTGTCATTTGTGATGAGCCGGTATCAGCATTAGATGTATCTATCCAAGCGCAGATTTTATTGTTACTAAAAGAGTTACAAAAAGAATTTCATTTAAGTTATTTATTTATTAGTCACGACCTTCGTGTAGTGAGACATATTGCAGATGAAGTTGTTGTCATGCATCAAGGTAAAATTGTAGAGCAAGGAACTATTAAAAAAGTTTATGAAAAACCAAAAGAAAATTACACAAAAGAACTCTTGAATGCAATTCCGGGCGGTCGATTTAAATTTAAACTAAATTAAACATTAAGGATATTAAAATTATGGCACTCGATTTAGACGAACAAGAACAGATGGATGAGCTTAAAGCGCTCTGGAAAAAATATGGTACATATATTATAGGCGGAGCCATTACATTCTTTGTATTCTACGGATTATTTCAAGGCTGGAGTTATTATCAAATTAAGCAATCACTTCAGGCTTCAGAGATGTATCAAAGTATTGTGATAATTGATGAAAAAAATACGAAAGATATTATACAAAAGTCTCAGCAGCTTATTGATATGTATGGAGGAACACCTTATGCAGGACGTGCAGCTATTTTGTTTGCTAAAGCAGCTTATCAAGAAGGTTTAAAAGATAAGGCTAAAGAAAAACTTGAATGGGCATCATCACATGCAAAAGAAGAGGCAACAGAATGCATTGCATTGATTCAATTAGGTCAAATTTTATTGGAAGAAAAAAAATATGAGGACGCGCTAAAAAAAGCAAATAAAGTAGATAACGAAGGATATCTCGGTTTATCTAACGATCTTAAGGGCGACGTTTTGAGTGCAATGGGAAAAAAACAGGATGCTAAAAAATCTTACCAAGAAGCCTTAAAGCGTTTTGGATCAAAAAATCCATACGCACGTTTTACGCAAGAAAAACTTGAAGCACTGGGAGCTTAGAGTTTGATGTATTTACGACATTTTTTTCTTTTATTTATATCACTTTTAATCTTTGGATGCGGCCCACTCAAGGATTTTAAAGATCAAATTTCAGAGCGTGTAGTTGGTCAAAACCCTATTGCTCCACCTGCTGATTTAAAGGATATTAAAGCAAGTCTACATCCAAAAATACTTTGGTCTGGAAAATTAGGTGGTAGTGAGTTATTTGAATTTTCACCAGGCATTATTGGGGATGAAGTTTATGCTGCATCTTCTGATGGAAGCTTAGCTAAATTTGATCTCAAAACGGGTAAATCTATCTGGAAAATTAATACTAATGAAAAGTTATCTGGCGGTGTTGGCACAGGTATTAATGAAGTAGTTGTAGGCACTTTAAATGGAATGATCCTTGCTTATGATTTAAATTCAAAATTACTCTGGAAAACAAGATTATCAAGTCAAGTATTAAGTGCACCTACTATTCATGAAGGAAATGTTATTGTCAGAACTTCTGATAATCTTATTCATGGAGTAAATGTAAAAGATGGATTGAAACGTTGGACATTTTCTCGTGTGGGCCCACCACTAAATTTTAGGACGAGTGTAGGTGTTGTTGCTAGCGATGGAGCTGTCTACGCTGGTTTTCCCGGAGGCAAGTTAGTAGCGATTAGAGAAGATAACGGCACTTTATTGTGGGAAATTACTGTGGCACAACCCAAAGGCGTAACTGAAATTGAACGTGCATCTGATGTGACAAGTAGTCCTGTAATTGATGGCACGATCATTTATGCGGTAGCCTATCAAGGAAAAATTTCTGCAATAAATCGTATAAATGCACGAATTTTATGGAGCCGTGATATTTCAAGTTATACGGGTATTAATATTGAAGGTGCGCGTATTTATTTATCACATGCAGGTGGCGCTTTATATTCATTAGCGATTGAATCGGGTAAAACTTATTGGCGTCAGGGCGATCTTCTTAATCGACAATTAAGCACACCACTTGCTATGGGAAATTATATAGCTGTGGGCGATCTGGAAGGCTATATTCATATTCTAGACAAAGAGACGGGTAATTTTTTAGGGCGCGTTCGTTTAGATAGTAACTCCGTGATGCGACGTATGGTTGAATTTGACACTGGTAAATTTATAGCACAGACGCTTAACGGCAGTTTATACGCGATCTCTATTCAATAAATATGTTACCTACGATAGCGCTTGTTGGTCGACCTAATGTCGGCAAATCAACTTTATTTAATCGACTTACAAAATCTCGTGATGCGCTTGTTGCAGACCTTCCAGGTTTAACACGAGATCGTCATTACGGACGAGGTCTAGGTGGCAATATACCTTATATTGTAGTTGATACAGGTGGTTTTGAGCCTTTAATCGAAAAAGGCATCCAAAAAGAAATGGCGAAGCAAACACTGCTTGCTATTGATGAAGCCGATATTATTTTCTTTATTGTAGATGGCAGGCAAGGTGTTACACCTCATGATCGTGTAATTGCAGACCTTTTACGAAAAATGAATCGTAACATTTATTTGCTTGTGAATAAAACAGAAGGTATGCAAAGCGGAGTTGCAACAGCTGAATTTTTTGAATTAGGTTTAGGCGACCCTCTTGGTATTTCATCGGCACATGGTGAAGGTATCCGTGACATGATACAAATAGCACTCGAACCATTTGTGAAAGATGATGAAGAGCCTTCAGATGATCATCAAAAATTACCTAAAATTGCGATTGTGGGCCGTCCTAATGTTGGCAAATCTACACTAGTCAATGCTTTTTTAGGAGAAGATCGTGTGATTGCTTTTGATGAGCCTGGTACTACACGTGATTCCATTAGTATTGAAATTGAGCGTCATGGCAAAAATTACATTGTGATTGATACCGCAGGTATTCGTAAAAAAGGTAAAGTTTTTGAAGCTATTGAAAAGTTTTCTGTAATTAAAACATTGCAAGCAATTGAAGAGGCTAATGTAGCAATCCTTGTAGTAGATGCGGAAGAAGGCATTACTGAACAAGACGCACATGTAGGTGCTTATATTCTAGATGCAGGTCGGGCGTTAGTGATAGCTGTCAATAAATGGGACTGCTTAAAAGAAGAAGAGCGCGATATTATTAAACAAGATATACAGCGGAAATTACAATTCTTAAAGTTTGCGGAATTTCATTACGTTTCTGCATTGAAGAAAAAAGGATTGACTGAAATTTTAAAATCAGTGGATGAGGCTTATCGGGGCGCATTTATTAAATTAGCCACACCTAAACTTACGCGTGTTTTAATCGATGCGTTGCAACAACATCAACCACCAATTAGTCGTGGGATTCGTCCTAAATTACGTTATGCGCACCAAGGGGGGTCTAACCCACCTATAATTGTGATTCATGGTAACCATGTGAATGCGATTAAAGATAGTTATATGCGTTTTCTAGAAGGTGCTTTTAGACAAGCGTTTCAAATCATTGGAACACCATTAAGGGTGCAATTTAAACAAGGTGAGAATCCATATCTGGATGAAGAAAAAAGAAAACCTCGTGAAGGTGTTGTATCGATGAGACGTAGAAAGAATGAGTTACGAAAGAAATTAACTGATAAGAAAAAATTAGAAGAAAAAAATCGTTAGTCTTTATCCCAAAATTTCCACCAATCTTGTTTTTTTGTATCTTTACCTTGATTAAACATCGCACTATTTGGGTAATTTTGTTTTAAGATGCGCAAGCTATCTTCTTTAAGGTCGTTCATACCTAGATTGTCATAAGCGCTGACCATAATCACGATGGCTTCCTCAACAAAATTCGAATCTGAGTAGTTTTCAATGACATATTTGGCACGATTAAGAGCTGCAACATAAGTTTTTAATTTCATGTAATGAAGCGCAATATGAAGTTCATGGTCTGCTAATTTATTTTTTAGATAGATCATGCGCTCAGTTGCATCCCTGCCGTAACGCGTGTCTGGATAAAGCGTTAACAATTCTTTAAATGCAAGAAAAGATTTTCTTAGTGTCTCTGGATCCCGGTCGCTAATATCTTGAAATGTAGCTTTTTCAATAAAACCACGCTCTTTAAAGTAAGCAACACCTTTCAGGTAATATGCGTAATCAAGACTAGGATGGTTGGGATGAATTTTAATGAATTTCTCGACAGCAGAAACACAAGATTGCACTTCTTCTTTTTTATAATAAGCATAGGCTATATCAAGTTCGGCTTGTACGCCATATTTAGTATTAGGATAACGTGACTTTAATTTTCCTAGGTAACCAATAGCTTTTACATACTCTCTTGACTCCATTTGTTCAGAAGCTTTTTCATAAATACGCTCAGCAGATAAGCCTCTTGTGTCATCAAGTTCAGTAGGAGGACCAAAAATGGCGCAAGCTTGAAGAAAAAGCATCATAATAACTATTATATAAATACGCATGACAAATCTTAACTCTAAAAATATACTAAGAATTATAGCATTATGAATAACAATGAAAGATCATTGATTGTGCCTGAAACACATGCAGGCTTGAGAGTGGATATTGCACTGCAGCAATTACTTCCTGAATTTTCTCGTTCAAAATTACAAGAGTGGATAAAGCAAGATTTTGTGCTCGTGAATCAATTGCCTGTCACTGTTAAACATAAAGTCTATGCAGGTGATGAAATTAAAGTAACAATACAATCTAATCTAGAAAATAATGCATTTTTACCTGAAGCGATTCCACTTAATATTATCTTTGAAGATAATACTTTGCTCGTCATTAATAAACCTCCAGGTATGGTTGTTCATCCAGCCGTTGGTAATTGGTCAGGCACCTTATTAAACGCACTTCTTTATTACATACCAGAAAATGCTGCAATTCCACGTTGCGGTATCGTACATAGATTAGATAAGGATACGAGCGGACTTCTTGTCGTTGCTAAAACTTTGAGCGCACAAACTCATTTAGTGCATCAGCTTCAAGCAAGATCGGTCAAACGCGAGTATAGAGCAATTGTATGGGGACAGCTTTGGAAAAATGGCACAGTTAATCAACCAATTGCAAGACATCCATCTATTCGTACAAGAATGGCAGTGCATTTGTCTGGCAAACCTGCTATTACCCATTATGAAATTCTAGAAAGATTTGGCGTACATACTTATTTAAGATGCAACCTTGAAACAGGACGGACGCATCAAATTCGAGTACACATGCAATATTTAAAAGCCCCTATTGTAGGAGATCCAGTTTACGGACTTAAAAGCATCATGCCAATTAAGGCAATGAGCGATCGATTAAGAAAAAATATTTTAGATTTTAAGCGTCAAGCACTTCACGCCATTCGCTTGGGTTTGATTCATCCAACGCTGAATAAATTCATGGAATGGTCGATTGATTTACCAGAGGATATGAAATTACTCCTTGAGGTTATTCGCTTAGAGCAATTAGATGATGAAGTAACTACAGATATTTTAGAAATAGAAGATTATATCAATGAAGTTAGTGATGATATAGACGACGAAATAATAGATGATGATGAGTGATTATATAATACCTGACTGGCCAGCGCCTCTAAATATCAAGTCTCTACAAACAACAAGAATAGGTGGGCAGAGTAAAACACCGTATGAAAGTTTTAATCTTGCGATGCACGTTAATGATGATATAGATTCAGTTAACTTTAATCGTGATCTTTTAAATCAATACTTACCAACTAAACCCTATTGGCTTAATCAAACACATAGTAATTATGTGATTCACTTACCATCAGCAAAATTAGATGGGGATGCTTCTTATACAAAAGAAAAAAATATTATATGCGGTGTCCTTACTGCTGATTGCTTACCTTTACTCATGACAAATAAAAAAGGTACAATTGTCGCATCTATTCATGCAGGATGGCGTGGTCTTCTTAATGGGATTATTGAAAATACTATTTATAAGATGGAAATTTCTTCAAATGAATTATTAGTATGGTTAGGGCCTGCGATCAGTTTAAATTTTTTTGAAGTAGGCGTTGATGTTAAAGATAAATTTTGTAAAAAAAATCATGAAGCAGAAAAGGCATTCAAAGCCATAGATGATCAAAAATGGCTTGCAGATATTTATGCACTTGCAAAACTTCGCTTGAACTTATGTGGTGTTGATCAGATATATGGTGGTAGTGTGGCAGAAAACTATTGTACTTATGAAAATGAATCACTTTACTTTTCATATCGACGCGATGGCATTACAGGAAGAATGGCTTCCCTTATCTGGATTGAAGCATAAATAGCCTTAAAAACAGGCAAGTTTAGTTATAATACTTACTTCTTAAATATTCAAATATTAAAAATTCATGCATATCCTTCTTTGGATTATTTTATCTTGCTTTATAGGTGGCTTATTAAGCGTGACAGCAGCAGCTATTGTCACATTCAATACAAGAACACATTTAATTTCACATCTAGTCAGCTATGCTGTGGGTGCGATGTTAGGGGCTGTATTTTTGGAAATATTACCGCAGGCCTTCAAGCTCACAAATAATATAGAAATGACAACACTGATCGTCTTATTTGGCATTCTCTTATTTTTTGTTTTAGAGAAGTTATTGTTATGGCGCCATTGCCATGGAGACCATTGTGAAGTGCATGATATTCATCATGAAGACTCTTATACTAAAGTACACCAACACAATCATGATCAAGGTCGCAGTGGTAGCATGATTATGGTGGGCGATTTATTTCATAATTTTGTAGATGGTATTTTAATTGGCTCCGCATTTATGGTGAATGTAAGCCTAGGTATCGTGACAGCCTTAGCCATCATTGCGCATGAAATTCCTCAGGAAGTTGGTAACTTTTTAATCTTATTACATTCTGGATATAAGAAAAAGGAAGCTTTTATCTTTAATCTCCTTGCAAGTTTTTCGACAATTCTAGGGGGTTTACTTGCTTATTTTGTTTTAGAATCCATGATGAATTGGGTGCCTTTTATTTTAGCCTTAGCTGCTTCAAGTATGATCTATGTGTCTATTGCGGATCTGATTCCAGGACTGCATAAAAAAACAGAATTACGTTCAACGGCATTTCAAGTAGTGCTTATTGTCCTAGGTATTTCATCAGTGGCGATAACCCAATGGATTGTTGAGGGTTAATGGCCTCATCCATACCCAAAGTAGGTTTTGTATCTTTAGGTTGCCCCAAAGCGGGCTCGGACTCCGAAAGAATTTTGACTCAACTTCGCGCAGAAGGTTACGATATTTCTAAATCTTACGAAGATGCTGATCTTGTCGTTGTGAATACATGCGGCTTTGTTGATTCGGCTATAAAAGAATCGATGGATGCTATAGGTGAAGCCATTCAAAAAAATGGTAAGGTAATTGTCACTGGATGCTTAGGTGCTAAAAAAGAATTTATTGAAAAAGAGTACCCTAATTTATTAGCCGTTACAGGACCTCATGCGTTAAATGAAGTCATGTCTGCGGTGCATGTTAATTTGAAAAAACCACATGACCCTTTTAGCGACTTGGTTCCACCACAAGGTGTTCGTCTTACACCTAAGCATTATGCGTATTTAAAAATTTCAGAAGGCTGCAACCATCGATGTTCTTTTTGTATTATTCCATCGATGCGAGGTGATCTGGTAAGTCGCTCCATTGACGATATTATGACTGAAGCAGAACATCTGGTGAATAGTGGTGTTTCTGAAATTTTAGTTATTTCTCAAGATACCAGTGCCTATGGTGTAGATATGAAATACCGTAGTGGTTTCTGGAATGGTCGCCCCATCAAAACAAAGTTATATGATTTAGCAGAAGCTTTGGGATCTTTGGGTGTTTGGATAAGAATGCATTATGTGTATCCATATCCTCATGTGGATGACATGATTCCTTTAATGAGCGATGGATTAATCTTGCCTTATCTTGACGTACCATTTCAACATGCAAGTCCCCGCATTTTAAAATTAATGAAACGACCGGCAAGCTCAGAAAACAATCTTCTACGCATTAACGCATGGCGACAAAAATGCCCAGACATTACAATCAGAAGTACTTTTATTGTAGGATTTCCAGGAGAGACTGAAAGTGAATTTGAAGAACTTCTTAATTTTCTTGAAGAGGCACAATTGGATCGTGTAGGTTGTTTTAAATATTCTGAAGTCGATGGTGCAAAAGCAAATCTTTTAGATGACAAAGTATCAGAAGCAATGAAAGAAAAGCGTTTACGACGCTTTATGGAAACACAAACTCGTATTAGCCATCATAAATTAAATGCTAAAGTAGGTAAAACGATGACGGTCCTTGTGGATACTCATGATAAAGATTACGCCATCGCAAGATCTATGGCGGATGCACCGGATATCGATGGCAAGGTATATTTACGCGACGGTAAGCTTTTAAAGCCGGGGGATTTTGTCGATGTTAAAATTGAATCTTATGACGAACATGATTTATTTGCAGGTCCTATTCATTAAGAAAAATTATCTATGACTGTCGTGACACGATTTGCACCAAGCCCTACAGGTTACCTTCATATTGGAGGCGCAAGAACTGCCTTATTTTCTTGGGCATATGCCAAAAGATATCAAGGAAAGTTTATTTTAAGAATTGAAGATACCGATCTTGAGCGGTCCACACCTGAAGCAGTGAAAGCTATAATGGATAGTTTGACTTGGCTTCATTTTGATTATGATGAAGGCCCTATCTATCAAACACATCGCATGGAGCACTATAAAAAATATATTGATCAACTCATTCAAAATGATCAAGCATACCTTTGCTATTCATCTAAAGAAGAACTTGAGACATTGCGCGAATCACAAACAAAAGCTGGATTAAAACCTAAATACGATGGTAAGTGGCGCCCTGAAAATGGTAAAACATTACCTCACATTCCAGATGGTGTTAAACCCGTTATTCGATTTAAAAATCCATTGATAGGCTCAGTCTCCTGGAATGATTTAGTTAAAGGTGAAATTACCATCAATAACGAAGAGCTTGATGATTTAGTGATTGCACGATCAGATGGAACACCAACCTATAATTTTTGCGTAGTCATCGACGACTGGGAAATGAAAGTAACACACGTTATTCGAGGGGATGATCATATTAACAATACACCACGACAAATTAATCTTTTAAAAGCATTGAATGCAACTATTCCTCATTACGCACATCTGTCGATGATCTTGGGCGATGACGGACAAAAACTTTCTAAGCGGCATGGTGCTGTCAGTGTGATGCAATATCATGATGAGGGGTATTTACCAGAAGCTACTCTTAATTATTTAGCGCGCCTTGGGTGGAGTCATGGTGACGATGAAATTTTTACTATGCAAGATTTTTGTCAATGGTTTGATTTTGATCATGTCACAGCGTCATCAGCACAATTTAATAGAGAGAAATTAGATTGGTTAAATAGCCATTACATTAAAACATTACCGCTTGATCGCTTGAGTGAAGCTACTCAACCTTATTTAAAAAGATTAACTTCTCATTCGATTGATCTAGATATTTTAATAAAATCAATTGCGGTTCATCGTGAACGAGCGATCCATTTAACTCAGCTTGCTCGAGATATCCTTTATATATTTGAATATCAGATACCTAATCCAGAAGATTTTGAAAAGCATATTAACGATGAAGCACTTATACTCATAAAATCATTTAAAGAATCTTTAATTAAGATTGATTGGACGAAAGAAGCCATTCATAATGCAATGAATGCTGTGGTGATATCGGAAGGACTTAAATTTCCTAAACTTGCTATGCCACTGCGAGTGCTTCTGACGGGTATCGCTCAGTCACCTAGCATTGACGAAGTAATGGTTTTATTAGGAAGAGATGAAACGATAAAACGTTTAAATCTTTATTTATAATTAATTTTTGGAAATCTTTATGGACAAAAAGAGCGTACATTTACAAGATGAATTTTTAAATCAACTCCGTAAAGAGCATGTCGCGGTATCTATTTATTTAATGAACGGTATTAAATTGCAAGGTAATATCGATTCATTTGATCAGTATGCAATTCTTTTAAAAAATACGGTGACACAACTTGTGTATAAGCATGCAATTTCAACGATTGTTCCTATACGTGCAGTCAATATTGAGCCTCCAGCTGATGACGATTAATGTTTGAACGTCCTAACGAGGGGAGAGCAGCTTGTGTCGTAAGTATTAATTTCGGTGATACAGACTTTGAAGAAAGTGTCGAGGAAATTAAAGAATTAGTATTAAGTGCAGATATGCATATTATTAGCACAGTGAACGTCAAAAGATCATCCCCAGATCCAAAATATTTTCTAGGTTCAGGTAAAGCCGATGAATTGAAATTTATTATTCAAGAATCTAAAGCAGACGTTGTGATATTCAATCACAATTTAAGCCCTTCACAAGAAAGAAATTTAGAAAAATATCTCAATATTCGCATTTTAGATCGCACAGCATTGATCTTATTTATTTTTGCGAAGCGTGCAAAAAGTCATGAAGGTAAATTACAAGTTGAATTAGCCCAGCTTGATCACTTATCTTCACGCCTAATTAAAGGTTGGAGTCATTTAGAAAGACAAAAGGGTGGTATAGGTGTGAGAGGGGGGCCAGGAGAAAAGCAACTTGAGCTTGATCGCCGTATGTTAAGGCTCCGCATTAAGCAACTTAAAGAAAGGCTAAGTAAATTAAAGCGCCAACGTTCCATACAGCGTAAAAAAAGAAGTCGTGGAGATGTATTAAATATTTCCATTGTAGGGTATACAAATGCAGGAAAATCTACCCTCTTTAATCAACTCACGCGCGCAAATACATTGGCGATGAATCAGTTATTTGCAACACTTGATACCACTTCGCGAAAATTATTTATTGCAGAAGGTGTGGATTGCGTCATTTCAGACACTGTAGGCTTTATTAAAGCATTGCCTACGACATTGATTGAAGCTTTTAAATCAACACTTGAAGAATCAATACAAGCTGATGTATTAATCCATGTGGTGAATATGGCGAATCCCAATCATATTCAGCAAATGGGTGAAGTGAATAAGATTTTAGAGGAGATCAAAGCTTCTTTAATACCTCAAATAGTTGTTTTAAATCAAATAGACAGACTAGATATAAAGGCAAATCAAGAAAGAGATGAATATGGTAGAATTTCAAGTATTCAGTTATCTGCGAAGACAGGTGAAGGCGTAGAGTTTTTAAAACATGCCATCTTAGAACTTCATACTTCAAGACAAGTAACAGAAACAGATAATTTTGTAGAAACTCACTAAAAGTATAGAAGGTTAATGTAAAAATATGGCAAAGAATCCAGGACAAAATAATAATAACGAAGAAGGGCCTCCGGATCTTGATGAGTTGTTAAATGATTTAGGTAAAAAGATAAGCCGTCTATTCGGTAAAAAAGAAGCACCTCAAAAAACTTCTAAATCAAATCAAAATGAACCGAAGCCAACCCCATCGAATAATCATTTTCCTTTAACACCTATCATCCTGATCATTTTATTGATTTGGGCTGCGACAGGATTTTATGTAGTCGACCAAGGTTCGCGTGGTGTGGTATTAAGATTTGGAAAAAATACTGAAGTGACGATGCCAGGACCTCGATGGCACATTCCTTTTCCTATTGAATCTGTTGAGGTCGTCAATCTTGAGCAGGTTCGTACGATTGAAGTAGGTTATCGCTCAGCGGGCGATGGTGCTGCAAGATCAAAAGAATTAAAAGAGTCTTTAATGCTGACAGATGATGAAAACATTATTGATTTACAGTTTGCTGTGCAATACAACTTAAAATCAGTTGAGGATTACTTATTTAACAATCGTTCTGCTGAGTCTTCTGTAAGAGGAGCTGCTGAAACTGCGATTCGTGAAATTGTGGGTAAAAGTAAAATGGACTTTGCTTTATATGAAGGCCGCGAAGAAATTGCAGTAAAAGCTAAAAAACTCATGCAAGAAATCCTTGATCGCTATAAGACGGGGATTAACATCACAAGCGTCACCATGCAGAATGCACAACCACCTGAGCAGGTTCAAGCTTCTTTCGATGATGCTGTAAAAGCTAAACAAGATTTAGAGCGCCAAAAGAACGAAGGACAGGCCTATGCAAACGACATTGTTCCAAAAGCAAAAGGAACGGCATCACGACTCACTGCGGAGGCGATGGGATATCGATCTAAGGTTGAGAATGAAGCGAAAGGTAATGCAAGCCGATTTGAACAAATCCTAACGCAGTATGATCGCTCACCTGAAGTGATGCGTGATCGACTTTATATCGAGGCGCAGGAGCAAATTTTATCTAATGTATCTAAAGTGATTGTAGATCAGAAGAATTCGAACAGCTTACTCTATTTACCCTTAGATAAATTGATTCAACAAGCAGTACCTTCTAATAAAGATGTTGTCTCACCCACACTGAATGTAACCACACCTCAGGTCGATATTAATCAGACACCCTTGCAGAATTTGGAACGTACTAGAGATGCATTTAAATCAAGAGATCGTGAAACGAGATAAAGTATTATGAATAAATTAACAGTGTCATTAGTCAGTTTTTTAGTTGTTATTATGATATTAGCCATGTCTACTTTTACTGTAGACCAAAGAGAGTCTGCCATCGTATTTCGTTTAGGTGAAATTATTTCAATTAAAAAAGAACCCGGACTTTATTTTAAAACACCCTTAGTTGATAACGTTCAGTTCTTTGATAATCGGATTCTAACGCTCAACTGGCAAGAGCCTGATCGTTTTATCACAAGTGAAAAAAAGAATGTCCTTGTCGATTCATTTATCAAATGGAAAATTGTAGATCCTGCTAAGTATTATGTGTCTGTTAAGGGCGATGAAGTTCAAGCAGAGCGAAGAATTTCGCAAACAGTGAACGATGGATTGCGAGCAGAGTTTGGCAAACGAACAATACATGATGTGGTGTCTGGTGAGCGAGCAGAAATTATGCAAATTTTAACAGAGCGTGCTGATCGTGATTTGCGATCGATGGGTATTCAGATTTTAGATGTGCGTCTAAGACGTGTGGATTTACCTAAAGAAGTCAGTGAATCAGTCTATCAGCGTATGGAAGCTGAACGTAAATCGGTTGCAAATGAATTGCGTTCACAAGGTTTTGCGGCTTCTGAAAAGATACGTGCAGATGCAGAAAAAGAACGTGACGTCATTATTGCAGAAGCTTATAAAGAAGCTCAAAAAGTCAAAGGTGAGGGCGATGCAAAAGCCTCTGAAATTTATGCCAATGCCTATACTAAGAATCCAGAGTTCTATGCGTTTTATCGAAGCATTGAGGCCTACAAGAAAAGCTTTAAAGACAAATCGGATGTGATGGTTTTAGACCAAACTTCTGATTTTTTAAAATACATGCGCAGTTCTAAAAAGAAGAGGGAATAATGAAAAGCTGGCTTTTTTCATCTTTAGGATTGATGTTGATATTAGAAGGTATCATGCCTTTATGTTTTCCTGAAGGTTGGCGTGAAACATTTAAAAAAATAATTACAATGAGACCTGGTCAAATTCGTTTTATGGGTTTGATGTTTTTTTTGGTAGGATTAACTTTTATATTATTAGGTCGATAGTCGATGAATCAATGGATACTCCCTGACTATGTTGAAGACATACTTCCTGATGAAGCAGTCTATCTTGAATCTTTAAGACGATCCATTCTTGATCTTTATCATTCGAATGGCTATCTTTATGTGGTTCCACCGATGCTGGAATATATCGAATCCTTAAATAGTAATGGTCAGGATATGGATCTTGATACGTTTAAGGTGGTAGATCAATTATCCGGTCGATTGATGGGTGTTCGTGCTGATATTACCCCTCAAGTTGCTCGTATCGATGCGCACCTTATTCACAATGAAGAAGTGACAAGATTATCATACGCAGGTTCCGTACTTAGAACTAAACCCGCCAGCTTTTTGCAATCGAGAGAACCTTTTCAGATAGGTGCCGAGCTCTATGGATATAAAGGCATTGAAGCAGACATTGAAATTCAGATGCTTCTTGTTGAGACCTTGAAGATTATAGGTATTCAAAATGCCGTATTTGATTTTAATCATCTTGATATTTTTATGACGCTCATCCAATCAAGCGGTATAAATCGTGAAAAACTAAATGATCTATATGAAGCAATGCAGAAAAAAGATAAATCAGAAGTCATTAGCATTACTAAACCATTTAATAAAAAAAATCGTGAAGCTTTGATTCAGCTTGTCAGTCTTTATGGCGATGAAAAAATATTGAAAGAAGCAGAAAAAATATTGCCACAAGATAAACTGATTAAAAATGCACTGCAATTTTTAAATCAAATGAATAAAGTGCTTAAGCAAAGCAATATTAAAATCTCTTATGATTTAAGTGATATCCGTGGATACCAATATCACAATGGATTGGTATTTTCAGTCTACGCAGATAAATGTTACTCACCCATTGCGCTTGGTGGTCGTTATGACAACATTGGAGCGTCGTTCGGACGTAATCGCCCTGCTACAGGTTTTACTATGGATCTAAAAAATATTGTGACTTTATTTCCTAATAGTAAAAAAGCGAAAGGGATTTTAGCGCCTCAAGGAAATAAAGATGGATTGGATGTCGCTATTAAAAATTTACGTCAAAAAGGTGAAATAGTTGTAGTTGATTTATTCGGAAATATGAAGACTATTCAAAATAATTGTGATCGCATTCTTATTAAAGATATAGGTAAAGCTTGGAAAGTTAAAACGGTCTAATCTTAAATGGCAAAAAATTTAGTAGTGATAGGCACCCAATGGGGTGATGAAGGCAAAGGTAAGATTGTAGATTGGTTAACTGATCACGCAGAAGGCGTGGTTCGTTTCCAAGGCGGGCACAATGCAGGACATACTTTAGTTATAGGCCAAGGTTCAAATCAAAAAGAATACAAATTAAACTTAGTACCGTCGGGCATTATCCGTCAGAATGTGGAATGTTTTATTGGTAATGGTGTGGTGTTAGACATTGAACATTTGCTTTATGAAATTAAAGCACTCGAGGCAGATGGTATTGAAGTTAAAAGCCGTTTATTTGTAAGCCTAGGTTGCCCACTTATTCTTAACCATCATATCGCGCTCGACCAAGGTCGTGAGGCTATCCGTGAAGACAAAATAGGTACTACAGGGAAAGGCATTGGACCTGCGTATGAAGATAAAGTAGCAAGACGCTCGCTTCGTGTTTACGATTTACTTCAACCTGAATCATTTAAAAAGAAACTCGTTGAAGTGATGGACTATCATAACTTTGTATTACAGCATTACTTAAAAAAAGATCCGATAGATGTCAATCTTCAATTTGATCTTTGTATGACACACGCAGATAAGATAAAACCTTACCTTACCGATGTATCACAAAAGCTTTATGAGGCGAATGCAAAAAATAAAAATTTATTATTTGAAGGCGCACAAGGATCTCTTCTTGATATCGATCACGGCACCTATCCTTATGTCACCTCATCTAATTGTGTATCAGGTCAGGCTGCGGCAGGATCAGGTGTTGGTCCACATATGCTGCATTATATTTTGGGCATTACAAAAGCTTATACGACCCGCGTAGGTGGTGGACCTTTTCCAAGTGAACTTGATATAGAAACTTCAGGTACTCCAGGTTACCAAATGTCGGCAAAGGGTAAAGAAATTGGCACAGTCACAAAGCGTAAAAGACGTTGCGGATGGTTTGATGCTGCTGCATTAAAACGTTCTGCAATGATCAACAGTCTTTCAGGTTTATGTATTACCAAGCTAGATGTGTTAGATGGCATTAAAAAAATTGGCATATGTGTAGGGTATGAATTTGATGGACATAACATCGACTTATTGCCTTTAGGTGCAGATCAGGTTGAACGTTGTAAGCCTATCTTTATTGATGTAGATGGCTGGGATGAAAATACATTTGGCATTAAATCATGGGACGCTTTGCCTAAAAATGCACAGAATTACCTTAAGACCTTAGAAAAATTATGTGGGGTGCCTATTCATGTTGTATCGACTGGCCCTGAACGTGATGAGACGATTGTACTGAAGCATCCTTTCGAATAATTTTTTAATTTATCCTTCATGGCACATTCTACTATGCAAAACGTCAGTGCTATTATTTCCACCAAATGGATTTGTCCTGTTAGGCCCTTAAATCATGTATTAGAAGACCATTCTATTGTGATTGATGATCATCAAATCATCGATATCATTGATACTAAAAAAGTTGATGCGCTTTATACAACTAATCAGCACTATCAACTTCATCACCACATCGTGACGCCAGGGTTAATTAATACACATACACATGCGGCAATGAATTTATTTCGTGGCTATGCGGATGATCAGTCACTTCATACTTGGCTTAATGAATCTATTTGGCCATTAGAAAAGAAATGGGTGACACCTGATTTTGTTTATGACGGCACACTCATCGCCTGTGCGGAAATGTTGAAAAGCGGCATTACGACATTTAACGAAATGTATTTTTATCCTCAATCAGCTGCACAAGCAATTAGCCAATCTGGATTAAGAGCGAATATTGGATTATTCGTGATGGAACACCCATCGAATTACGCGAACGATGCAGATGATTACCTTATAAAAGGTTTAGAGGCTCGTGATGGATGGCGCGACGAAAAACTTATTACATCTAGTATAGCGCCTCATGCACCTTATACCATTTCAAATAAAACTTTTGAAAAGATCTTAACTTATGCAAATCAACTTAATCTCACCATTCATATGCACGTGCACGAAACAGCAGCTGAGATTGAAGAAAGTATTAAAGAGTATCAACTTAGACCCATTGAGAGACTTAATCAGCTCGGTATTATCAGCCCACAGTTTATGGCGGTGCACGCCGTTCATTTAAATGAACATGATTTAATTACACTTGCAAAAGAGTCCGCAAGTGTAGTGCATTGCCCTAGTTCAAACTTAAAATTAGGTAGTGGTCTTGCTAATATCGATGCGATGCACCAGCATCATTTAAATGTGTGTTTAGGCACGGACGGAAGTGCGAGTAATAATAAACTCGACTTATTGCACGAAATGCAACTTGCTTCATTGATTGCAAAAGGATTGATGCAGAATCCATCCATCATAGACGCAAGAAATTCTTTAGAGATGGCCACCATTAATGGCGCTAAGGCCCTAGGTCTTGATGACAATATTGGATCGATTGAGATAGGTAAATTTGCTGATATTACAGCGTTTAATATCGATAGCATTAATACATTACCCATATATGATCCAATCAGTCATTTAGTCTATGCGCTAAGCCGTGATGCAGTGAGTCATGTTTGGATAAATGGTGCATTACAATACCAAGAAGGCTTTTTACAATCCATTGATCTTAAAGAATGCAAGGACATCGCCTTAAGATGGCAATTAAAACTAAAACAAAACATATAAACGTCTATCATGAAGAGGTAGATAAGTTTAATGAGCTCGCACACAAGTGGTGGGATGAGACGAGTGAATTTAAACCACTTCATGATATCAACCCGCTTCGCCTTGATTTTATTCACGAAAAAGTTAATTTAAAGAATAAAAAAGTACTGGATGTAGGTTGTGGTGGGGGTATTTTATCTGAGTCTATGGCGTCTCTTGGTGCTAAAGTCACAGGTATTGATATGGGGGATAAGGTAATACGTATTGCAGAACTTCATGCACTTCAATCTAAACTCAATATTGATTACCAATGTACCTCTCTTGAAGAAGTTGCTTTAAAACATGAGTCGATATTTGATGTGATTACATGTATGGAAATGTTAGAGCATGTGCCCGAACCAAAAAAAATTGTTTCACTCTGCGCTAAGCTCTTAAAGCCTGGTGGCACACTTTTCTTTTCCACGATCAATCGCAATTTAAAAGCTTATGTATTTGCGGTGATTGGTGCTGAATATATTCTTCATCTATTGCCACGTGGTACACATGATTACGAAAAATTTATTAAACCTTCCGAATTGATCGGTTGGTGTAGAGAAGAAGGGTTGAATATCAAAACATTAAAAGGAATGACTTATAATCCGATAACTCAAATTTATAAATTAGGTAAAGATAGTTCGGTTAATTACCTTGTCGAAGTGAGTAAAGACCATTGATTAAAGTCGTCCTCTTTGATTTAGATGGTACTTTGATTAACAGTGCAATTCAGCTAGTCGATACCCTTAATTTGTTACGCAAACAATATAAATTAGAACCACTTCCTTTTAACAAAGTTCGACCTTATGCCTCTGATGGTGCTGCAGGACTTGTTAAATATGGTTTTGATATGAAGAAAGACGATCCATTGTTTGAAGATCGTGTGAGTCGATATTTACAAATATATACCACTTTATTTAATCAAAATGTTCAATGCATGAAAGGCATTGATGCATTGATAGAGAAGTTAGATTTTCATCAAGTGACATGGGGAATTGTTACAAATAAATCAAAAATATTTGCAGAGCCTATTGTCAGAACACACCCTATCTTAAATCGATCACAGTGTCTTGTTTGTGGCGATGGTGTGACAAAACCAAAACCATCCCCTGAGAGTTTATTGAAAGCACTAAACATATTAAATTGTGATCCAAATGAATCAATTTACTTAGGTGATGATAGGCGAGATGTCATTGCTGCCAATGATGCAGGTATGGTCAGTGTGATTGCGAGTTATGGATATTTAGATGAGGGTGAGGACGGAAAAGATTGGGGCGCTCATTATATGATTGATGAGCCGCTAGAACTTTTAAATTATCTTAATGATTGATCGTTTTACGTTCAATCATAGCTTGAGCAAGTGTTCCGCTATCTACGTATTCAATTTCACCACCCATAGGAAGACCTCTTGCAATACGACTTAATTTAATCCCGCGTGATTTGAGAAGTTCGCTTACATAATGCGCGGTAGCATCACCACCTACCGTAAAATTATTCGCTAAAATAACTTCTTTAATTAAGCCTGTATCAAGTCTCTTAAGTAGACGATCTAAATGAATATCTTTAGGTCCAATGCCATCTAGAGGTGATAATTTACCCATAAGAATAAAATACATGCCGTCATAAGAGCGCGTTTGCTCAAGCATAATAAGATCAGTTGGCATTTCAATGACACAAAGTAATGATGCATCTCGGTCATTTGATGCGCAAAGTGAACAAATAGGCTCCTCAGAAAAATTATTACAAAGGGAGCAGTGACCAAGTACCTCAATGGCATTAGCGATTGCACTAGAAAGAGCAGCAGCACCTTTACGATTATGTTGTAAAAGATGGTACGCCATACGCAAGGCTGACTTAGGACCGATACCAGGTAAGCATCTTAGTGCATCAACGAGTTGTTCGAGTGCTTCAGTGTTTTTCATAGTAATAATTAGAAAGGAAGCTTCATACCAGGTGGCATCATACTACCCATTTTTGTATTAGTTGTTTGTTCAATTTTTTGTAACACATCTTTAAAAGCGACAATTAAAAGATCTTCGAGCATTTCATGATCATTTACTATAGATGGATCAATATATATTTTTTTAATCTGATGTTTACAAGACATCGTAATTTTAACGAGGCCATTGCTTGCTGAACCTTCAATATCAATCTGACCAAGTTCATCTTGTGCTTTTTGCATATTTGCTTGTATCATTTGTGCTTGCTTCATTAAGTTACCCATGCCACCCTTCATCATGTTATGACTCCTTTATAGATTGATTTGCTTGAATGCTTGAAGGAATAATTTCAGCATTAAATTCTGTAAGTAGTGATTTTACGAACGGATCATGAAGCATTGCTTCTTCTGTATGTTTCATAAGCGTTGAACGTTCATCTTGTTTTTGTTTAAGCGGTGAATGATTTGCACCTTTTTGCATAATGACAAGTTTAATACGTTGATTAAAATGCTCTGAAAGACTTAACTCTAATTTTTTTTGATAAGCTTCATTAAGTAAGTGTTTATGTTCATCAGCAATAGATAGAATAATTTCATTATCGATGAAGCTTACAAGCTCCGATTGTTGAGCGAGAGCTTTCACAAGCCCTAACTTTAATTGATCGACGAGCTCTCGCCAATTACCATTAAATGAAAGCGTATTTTTTGGAATCTCTTCATTTAAATCAACTTTTTTTTTAATTGTAGTTATTTCTGTTTCTATAGGTTCAATCTTAGTTTCTATTTTTGGAGCATGAGTGGTTACTTCTTTTTTAATAGACGTTTGAGTTTTTGGAAGAGCCAATTCATTAGGCGCAAAGGACAGCATTCTAAGCAGCGTCATTGTAAAGCCTGCATATTCATCAGGTGCTAAATAGAGATCACGCTTTCCAAGAATACTAATTTGGTACAAAAGTTGAAGCTGTTCCGCACTTATTTTTTGTGTCAGTACCATCACTTGATCGCGATCAAGATAAGATGGATCCAGGCTTTCAGGAATGCTTTGTGCAACACTTATCGTTTGAATAAGATTCGCAAGATCATTGAGCGCTGCATTAAAAGAAAGATTTCTTTCATCCATAGACTTCGCAATCTCAATGACTTTAGGGCCGTCTTGATTAATTACTGCATGAATTAAATTAAACAAATAGGACTGATCGATGGCGCCTAACATTTTTTTAATCGCGATCTCTTCAATTTTTTCACCACAGTAAGCAATACCTTGATCAAGAATAGAAAGTGCATCACGCATACTTCCGTTCGCAGCTTTTGCGATTAAATACATCGCATTTATTTCATATTGAATTGATTCTTCTTTTAATATTTTTTCTAAATACTCTGATATCGACGCTGAAGGCATCTGTTTTAAATTAAATTGAAGACATCTTGATAAGACTGTAACAGGTACTTTTTGAGGTTCAGTGGTTGCAAGAATAAATTTGACGTGCTCAGGTGGCTCTTCCAAAGTTTTAAGCATGGCATTAAATGCACTCTTAGAAAGCATATGAACTTCATCAATGATATAAATTTTAAATTGACCTTGTGTAGGTGCGTAATGTGCATTGTCGAGAAGGTCGCGCATATTATCAACTTGTGTATTGGATGCTGCATCAACTTCAATAAGATCAATGTAACGACCTTGATCAATTTCAGTACATGCTGAACAAGTGCCGCAAGGTGACGAACTAATACCTTTTTCACAATTGAGTGATTTAGCGAGGATGCGCGCCAACGTTGTTTTGCCCACACCACGTGTACCAGTAAAAAGATAAGCGTGATGAAGTCTTTTTTGATCGAGTGCATTTTTAAGCGCTTGAACGACATGAGTTTGACCGACGAGCTTATCAAACGAGCGAGGACGGTATTTACGTGCAAGAACTTGATAGCTCATGAATATATTTTTTAACCAATAAAGTGACAACATTTAATGAGAGGCGAGCCAGACCCCCGGCACTTGTTTCTTTAGTTGTGGCTGCTTGCTTCCGCATCTGACCAGGTTGGCTAAATTACAATGCGGGGAGGCCCGCCATTGATTATTTTAACCTAAGCAACATCCTTTTAACCACATTGTTTAACAGGGTGCTGGCTTAAATAAACCCATTCCTCATCGCTATATAAGCGAGAGCGAATAATAAAACGCGTGCCGGTTCCATTTTCCAGTGAAAATTGTCCACCATTACCTGGGATAGCATCGAGCGTGAGGTGGGTGTGTTCCCAGTAGGCAAATTGACTGGCCCCCATATAAAAATGCACGCCATGTGTGATGCCTACTTCGACATCTGAGCCACCTAAGTAAAATTCGCCTTTTGGGTAACACATAGGTGCACTACCATCACAACAGCCGCCTGATTGATGAAACATAATCTCACCATACTTAAGTTTTAAAGAATCAATCAGCTTATTAGCGGCTTTTGTCGTATCTATGCGTGTAAAAGTTTTATCCATAAAAAAGAAAGGCAAGACTTAAAGCCTTGCCTTTAATTTTAGTTAAATTTAATCTTAAAAGAAACCCAGTTTATTTTCACTGTAGCTTACTAAAAGATTCTTTGTTTGTTGGTAATGATCAAGCATCATCTTATGTGTTTCGCGACCGATACCTGATTGTTTGTAACCACCGAATGCTGCATGAGCAGGATAAGCATGGAAGCAGTTAGTCCAAACGCGACCAGCTTGAATGCCTTTACCCATTCTAAAAGCACGATTACCGTTACGAGACCATACACCTGAGCCTAAACCATAGAGTGTATCGTTTGCAATTTCAAGCGCTTCAGCTTCATCTTTAAAAGTAGTGACAGAGACAACAGGTCCAAAAATTTCTTCTTGGAAAATACGCATCTTGTTATGGCCTTTAAATACAGTGGGTTCGATATAGTATCCATCTGCTAATTCACCACTTAATTTTTTGCGATTACCACCAATGAGAATTTGAGCACCTTCTTCCTGACCAATCTTCATATAAGACATAATTTTTTCAACTTGCTCACTCGAAGCTTGAGCACCGATCATCGTTGTCATATCAAGTGGATTATCTTGTTTAATAGCAGCGACTCGTTTGAGTGCACGCTCCATGAATTTATCGTAAATAGATTCCTGGATAAGTGCTCGTGAAGGGCAGGTACATACTTCACCTTGATTGAGTGCAAACATCGTAAAGCCCTCAAGTGCTTTATCAAAGAAGTTATCATCTTTATCCATCACATCTTCAAAAAATATGTTAGGTGATTTACCACCAAGCTCTAATGTCACTGGAATAAGATTTTGTGATGCGTATTGCATAATCAAGCGACCAGTTGATGTTTCACCCGTGAATGCAATTTTTGCAATACGTGGCGAACTTGCAAGTGGTTTACCAGCTTCTAATCCGAAACCATTCACAATGTTTAAGACACCAGGTGGAAGAAGATGGCCAACTAATTCAATCACTACTAGAAGTGATACAGGCGTTTGTTCAGCTGGTTTAATCACTACACAATTACCCGCAGCAATAGCAGGTGCCAATTTCCATGCCGCCATAAGAATTGGGAAGTTCCATGGAATAATTTGCCCCACAACACCTAAAGGTTCATGGAAATGATAAGCCATCGTGTCGTGATCAATTTCACCGATACTACCTTCTTGAGCTCTCACGCAACTTGCGAAGTATCTAAAGTGATCAATTGCTAATGGAATGTCAGCATAAGTTGTTTCACGAAGTGGCTTGCCATTATCGATCGTTTCAGCAATTGCAATCGTTGCAAGATTTTTTTCCATAATATCTGCAACTTGCATTAAAATATTTGCGCGTTCAGTAGGGCTCTTTTTAGCCCAACCATCTTTAGCCGCGTGCGCCGCGTCCAATGCTAAATTAACATCTTTTTCATTTGAACGTGCTACCTCACAAAATACTTTGCCAGTAATAGGTGAAATATTTTCAAAATATTTACCATCCACTGGAGGTACAAATTTACCGCCAATGTAATTGTCATATTTAGCCTTGAAGGGATGTTTTACCCCAAGATTTTTTAATGTTTCTAAGCCCATGAATCGCCCCTAAGTTGATAATTAATTAATAATAAATACTATATAAATCAATAAGATATGAAATTATTAAATCGGATGTACTACGATAGACGTACGGTAAATAAATTCAATAGATCAACCTTAATACGAGTATGAACTTTAATCAAGAGAGAAAAGATGATTCTTAAGTGGGGCTACCCTTAAGTTATAATTCCGTCTCTTTATCGGAAGGGTGGATGAGTGGTTTAAGTCGCACGCCTGGAAAGCGTGTTTAGGTGAATAACTTAACGCGGGTTCGAATCCCGCCCCTTCCGCCATTTTTGTCAAGCTTATTGGGTCTTGAGAAGATCTGATTAAAAAGTTACCTGAGAGTTACCTAGGGTTTTTTATTTGAGATTAGACAACCCCACCCCTGGGGGAAAATTATGAACAAGATATTCCATCTTCATGCAGAGAATTAAATGAAGCTATATCAAGTTTCAGAGTTATAAAATGGATGATAAAAGATGTTGTGGTGCAGGAGCATGCATAATTAATGCTGAAGGTCTTTGTTGGTGCGATCAAAGATGGGATGGCGACAAATTAATTTCTTCTACTCCAATTAAACCTTCCCCGCCAATCAAAGAAACTGAACCCTCTAAAAGTAAATAACGAGTTTCGGAGTTATAATAAGCTTTATACTAGATCACTAGAGCCTCAATTGAAATAAATTTTTAAAAGCCCAACTGCATACAATGATCGAAGATTACAGAAAAGAAGCTGCTGATCGTTTAAAAGAGGATCTGCCGCCTCTAGCTCTGACAGCAAAGCAAACTGCAGAACTCGTAACGTTATTAAAATCACCCAATACAAAAGATACCAATACGCTGATGGAATTATTTTGTCATCGTATTCCTTCAGGCGTTGATCAAGCGGCTTATATTAAGGCTGCCTATCTTACAGATATTGCAAAGGGAGCAGAAAAGTCCTCACTCATTTCACCAAAGTATGCAATTAAATTATTAGGAACCATGGTAGGCGGTTATAACGTTCAATCACTTATTTCCCTTTTAGACTCTGATCTAGCGGACGATGTTGTTCAAGTTTTATCTCATAGCATTTTAATTTTTGATGCATTTCACGATGTGAGTGAAAAAGTTAAATCAGGTAATAAAGCTGCAATGAAATTAATGGAATCATGGGCGAATGGCGATTGGTTTTTAAAAAAATCTGCATTACCGAAAGAAATAAAAGTAGTAGTTTTTAAAGTGGATGGCGAAACAAATACCGATGATCTATCTCCAGCGCAAGAAGCTTGGTCGAGGCCTGATATTCCACTGCATGCAAAAGCGATGTTAATAAATAAAGTGCCAAATGGCATCAAAACAATTCAGGAATTAAAAGCAAGACAATTACTTATAGCTTATGTAGGTGACGTTGTAGGCACAGGCTCAT
>SHXT01000002.1 GCA_009693175.1 Candidatus Methylopumilus sp. | reverse complement strand
ATCAAAAATTACTTTCATTAATTGTCCTCAATGCAATGAAATGATTGAATACAATCTATCCAATACATTCAGACCATTTTGTTCTGAACGTTGCAGAATGATTGATCTAGGCCAATGGGCAAATGAAACGTATAAAATTCCAATAGAGATAAACCCTAACGACTTAAATAAAGAGTCTATTTAAGTAAAAATTAGATGCTAACTAAAAAAATCTTTAAACTTATTTTGTTACTTTCTACATTTGTGATATCTACTAAATTATTAGCAGATCCAGATATTAAAATTGAAAACGCTTATATTGAGTCAACTAATGTCGGAGAAGATATGAGTGTTGCTTATATGAGTCTTTTAAGTCATGAAGATTTGACACTAACAGAAATTACTTCTTCTAAAATTAAAACCATAGAAATGCACAATACTATAATAGATAAAGGCATTATAAAAATGCGTATGATGGATCAAATCAAAATTACACATGATCAAATTTTTAAATTTAAATCTGGCGAAAATCACTTAATGCTTATGGATTTCAAAGGCCCGCTTAAATCTGGTCAAAAAATTAATCTTACATTTCATTTTAAAAATAAAAAAAATCAACTAATCAATAAATCAATTGATGTAACGATTAAATAAATTTAGAGCCAAATGGCTCTTTGCATAGATATACCATGACCACCATTTTTCCAGGAAGTAGTAAGATCATCTAAATTAAGTCCACCTAAAGCATAAACAGGTATGTCTAATTTATTTACGCATTCATTAAAAATTTTCCACCCTAATAATTCTGTAAAAGGATGGGATTTCGTTTTTTTAATAGGCGAAAGAACTGCAAAAGACATATTTAACTCTTGTGCTATATTAAGCTCTTCTAAATCATGACAAGAAGCACCACATATTGAAAATTTAGGGCGGTTTTTTAATATTTTTAACGTTTTTGACGAACAATGCAATCCATCAGCTCCAGTTTCATCAGCAAGCTTTTCATGTTCGTGAATAATAACTTTTGCTTTATACTGACTTGTCTCTTCAATAATACTTTTAGTTATTTTTTTTAAATTGTTATAAGGCAAATTTTTTTCTCGCACTAGAATCATCTTCAAACCTTTTTCTAGTTTGTTTTTTAAGCGCTTAAAAAACAAAGCCTCCCCAATCTCTTCAACATTTGTGATTGCATAAATGGAAGGTAATGCAATAGATTTTAAAACAAATATATTTATAGGTAATACAGGACTCACTGAAACATTAGATGGATCTTGCCATTCTAATAATTGATTCTCACACGACTTGATCTCACCGATCCATTCACTCACTTTAAAAAAATAGATATATACTTTTTTATCTGGATAACTATAACTTCTTTCAACCCAGGGTATTGCATCTTTAGCAGAAATATTAATTTCTTCTTTAAGTTCTCTTTGAAGTGCGTCATGAGCCGCTTCATTAATTTCAATCTTACCACCCGGAAACTCCCACCAACCGCTCCATCCTCGACCAGCTGGTCTTTGGGCCATAAGAATAGATCCATCATGTCTTTGAATAACAGCAGCTGCGACGCGAACAATATTCACAATTTAAGTTCGGTAATCAGCATTAATTTTTACATAATCATATGAAAAATCACATGTCCATATAGTTGTTTTAGCTTGGCCTCGATTAAGAAGTATGCGCATTGTTATTTCAGAATGTTTCATAACTTCCTGACCTTGCGATTCAGTGTAAGTCTCTGCGCGACCGCCATTCTCAGCTACTAAAACATTTCCCAAAAATAATTGTATTTTTGTAATATCAAGCGCTTCGATACCAGCATAACCAATAGCTGCTAATATTCTTCCTAGATTTGGATCGGATGCAAAAAAAGCTGTTTTAATTAAAGGTGAATGCGCAATAGAAAAAGCAACTTTTCTACATTCGGCTTCGTCAGCCCCCGACTCTACTTGAATGGTAATAAATTTAGTCGCCCCTTCACCATCTCTTACGATAGCCTGGGCTAAATCAATAGCTACCTCTTGGATGGCATGCTTGAGAGTCTGATAATCTTCATTTACCTGATTAATTTCATGATGACCTGACTGTTGAGTAGCTATAAGAATGAATGAGTCATTCGTGGACGTGTCGCCATCGACAGTAATACAATTAAAAGATTGTTCGGTCACCTCTTTAAGAATTTTGTCGAGCAAAGTTTGAGTAATTGAAGCATCTGTTGCAACAAATGAGAGCATAGTTGCCATGTTTGGATGAATCATTCCTGAGCCTTTACTAATGCCAGAAATAAAAACTTCTTTATTTTGAATTTTGATTTTTCTCGATGCGGCTTTTGGTGCGATATCAGTTGTCATGATTGCTTCAGCGGCATCAATCCAATGATGAGGATCCAAATTTTTCACGGTATCCGATAAGCCATTTTTAATTTTATCAATGGGTAATTTTTCAAGAATAACGCCTGTTGAGAATGGTAAGACTTGTTCAGATTGAATAGATAAAAGCTGGCTAACAGCATCGCATGTCTCTATGGCATTTAAGATGCCTTCTTCGCCAGTGCCTGCATTAGCACAACCTGTATTAATAATTAATGCACGAATCTCAGATACGCTTTTTAAATGCTTTTTACAAAGTAGCACTGGTGCTGCGCAAAATGAATTTTGTGTAAACACCCCTGACACTCTTGAACCTTTTTCAATCGTCATTAAAAGTAAATCTTTGCGATTAGGTTTTTTGATATGTGCTTTTGCAATACCGAGTGATATTCCCTTAATGGGAAAAATAGAGCCAGGGCTTAATGGTTTAAGATTAACTGGCATAACTTACTCTTTTCTCCATATAGTTCCTTGAGCTGTGTCTTCTAGCACTACACCTGCTTCTAATAATAAAGTCCTGATGCGATCTGCTTCCTTAAAATTCTTATTTATTTTTGCTTCATGCCTCTTTAATATCATCTCATCGATATTGAGCGATATTTTTTTGTCTCCTTTTAAAAATAATTCTGAATCTCTTTCAAGAAGACCAAGTGTTTTAGCAAGGCCTTTAAGTAGAGTAGCTAATAATTCTGATTTATTTTTATTAATTTCATTTGCCAATTCAAATAAAACAGAAATGGCTTCTGGTGTATTGAAATCATCATCCATCGCTTCTCTAAATTTATGAGCTAACGGATGCTGCCAATCTATATCAACATTATTAATTTCAATACCTCGAAGACTGATATAAAGTCTTTGTAAGGCTAGCCTTGCATCATCCAGATGTGAGTCAGAATAATTTAGCGGGCTTCGATAATGCGCTCTTAGCATAAAAAACCTAACAACTTCAGCATCAAATTTATCAAGTACGGTACGTATAGTGAAAAAATTTCCCAAGGATTTTGACATTTTTTCATCGTCCACTCGAACGAATCCATTATGCATCCAGTAATTAGCCATTTTGCAATCATATGCAGCTTCTGATTGAGCTATCTCATTTTCATGATGGGGAAACTGAAGATCCTGACCTCCCCCATGAATGTCAAAATGATGCCCGAGATAATGCGAACTCATTGCTGAACATTCAATATGCCAACCTGGCCTTCCCTTGCTCCATGGAGAATCCCAGCTTGGTTCGTTAGGTTTAGCAGACTTCCATAAAACAAAATCGAGCTCATCAAGTTTATTTTGATCAATATCTACTCTTTCGCCTGCCCTTAAGTCGTCTATTGATTTGCCTGACAATTTTCCATATTGATGAAATGCTCTAACGGAATAGAAAACATCTCCATTATTAGCAACGTAAGCATATTTTTTTTCAATCAATGTCTGAATAAGAGAAATCATATCTTTAATATGCTCGGTTGCTTTGGGCTCTTTTGAAGGTTTAATAACACCCAAAACTTCTGCATCAATATTCATTTCATGAATATATCTCTGTGTTAAGTTTTGTATTGATTCCTTATTTTCTATAGCGCGGCCAATAATCTTATCGTCAATGTCGGTAATATTTCTGACGTAATTCACTCTAAAACCAGAAACATTAAACCAACGACTGACCATATCAAAAATAACCATCACACGTGCATGTCCAATATGACAAAGATCATAAACTGTCATACCACAGACATACATATTGACTTGACCTTCTTTGATAGGCTTAAAAGTCTCTTTATTCTTTGAAAGAGTGTTATAGATTTTAATCATTGAAAATTAAGGTTTAAATTCAAGAAAAATAAGAAAGTGTTAAGTGGCTTACTCATAAATAACATATAGATGATAAAGGTACTATTTGGTAGAATTATGCTAAATTTATTAAGCTAAATGATACCATGCCGGAAAAAAACGAATATTCTAATATTAAGAATTTAAAAGGCTTTTTACTCTTTATCCTTTTATCTGCATTTACATTTTTCTTAGCAAATGAAATTTATGCAGCCGATGATTTTAAATCTATCATGCAGCTTATCGAAAAGGGCGAAAAAGAAAAAGCTGCTCAACAGATAGACCAATATTTAAAAGTTAACCCTAATGAGCCACAAGTTATTTTCATTAAAGGGGTAGTAAATGCGGAACTTGGAAAATACAATGAAGCCATCCAAGCATTTACCTATCTTACTAAAAAACATCCTAACCTACCCGAGCCATTTAATAACTTGGCAGTGCTTTATGCAGAGCTAGGTGATTATGATAAAGCTCAGCAAGCTTTAGAAACATCAATTAAAACAAACCCAAGTTATGCCACTGCTCATATAAATTTAGGCGATCTTTATACAAAAAGAGCCACCGTTGCTTATAACAAGGCTTTAGAGATTGATAAAACAAATATACAAGCTAAAACTAAATTATCTCTCATAAAAAAACTTTTTAATGCAAATGATATTAAAGTTTCAGTCGCAGCGCCTCCTGCAGCCACAACTCAAGTAACACCTATAAATACACCCAACCCTTCCTCGCCTGTAGCAGCTAATACACAAACTCAAAAAAAATCACCTCAGGAAGAATCTAATGTTAAAAATAACAGTCCTAACAATGGTGAATCTGAAATTAATATATTTATTACAGAATGGATTGCGGTTTGGTCATCTAAAAATATCGACAACTACTTAACTAAATACTCTCCTAACTTTAAAACGCCCAATGGGGAAAGTTTTGCTGATTGGAAAAACTCAAGAAAAATTAGAATTCTTGGTAAAGAATTAATTAAAGTTGAAGCAACTGATCTAAAGATATTAAAAAATGGTGAAAACTTTGCCCAAGTGAATTTCAAACAAAAATATACCTCTAATAATCTAACTCAAGTATCAAACAAAACCTTACTTATAAGAAAAGAAAATTCAGCTTGGTTTATTGAGCAAGAGTATTCAGGCAAGCAATAAGTGATGAAGGCTATAGTCAAAAGAATCTTAGAAAAAAAAATATTATTTTTTCTAACTATCTCGTTTATTTTTCATTTACCTCAAGTATTAAGCGAAGAAATTTTTTCTCCTAATAAAAACTTCGATACCGCCGAATTAAAATATGAAACACCTGAAAAGCTTCTTATAAAATCTTTAGTCGAAATCTCTGAAGGAAAAATTAATATTGCTCTTGAAACTATTGAGAGTCTTATTAAAAAAACACCTAATTTTAAATTAGCTTATATTATTAAAGGAGATTTACTTTTAGCTCATGCAAAACAAATTAATGGTATTGGAGATGAGTCAGGAATTGAAAATCAGGAAGGAATAGAAAATTTTAAAAATGAAGCAAAAGTAAGAATAGAGCGATATCTCAATAACATCACCCTAGACGATGAGCCTAAAATTGTTGCTCAACTCAATGAGAAAAATAAATTTCTTTTATATATTGATGCTAATAATTCTAGGCTCTATTTATATGGAAATAATAATGGTAAATTATCTTACAAGGATGATTATTACATATCTATAGGCAAAAATGGCTTTGGTAAAGAATATCATGGCGATAAAAAAACACCTGTAGGCGTATATTTTACAGGAAAAAAAATCAAAGAATCATTGTCTGATTTTTATGGCAATGCCGCTTATCCTTTAAGTTACCCAAATGAAATCGATCTTAAAAATAAACGTAATGGCTCAGGGATATGGATACACGGCACACCAAAGAGCACATACAATAGAGCTCCCAGAGCAAGTGATGGATGCGTCGTATTAAGTAATCCAGACCTTGTAAAGCTATCATCCATTTTAGACAACAATCAAATTCCTGTAATTATTTCGTTTCGCTCATTAAAAGAACTCGAATCAGCTAATAAAAATTTAAATGAAAAAAAACTTTCTATTAGCAATGCTATCGAAACATGGAGAAAAAACTGGGAAGAACAAAACACAGATGAATATCTTAATTTTTATTCAAAAAGCTTTTTTAATGAAAAAGATAATTACAGCTCTTGGTCTGATAGAAAACGAAGGATTCAAGCTGAAAAGGTTAATATCTCTATAAAACTATCTGAAATTACTTTTTTTGATTACCCAAACAAAGAAAAAGAAATGTTATTGGTAGATTTTGAGCAGGACTATAAAAGCCCTACTATTAATAATAAAATGAATAAGAGGCAATATTGGGTGAATGAAAATAATGAATGGAGAATTATCTATGAAGGCGGCAGCTAATATAATGAAAGTGCTTTTTTTACTTTTTTGTTTAATTTCATCGCTCGCAGAAGCTGCAAATCCAATTGTAGAATTTGAAACCAATCAAGGAAACTTTAAGATTGAGTTGTATCCTGAAAAAGCACTAAAGACAGTTAATAATTTTTTAAGTTATGTGGATAGTGGTTTTTATAAAGAAACTATTTTTCACAGAGTGATCAGTAATTTCATGATTCAAGGCGGAGGATTTACAAGAGATATTATTGAAAAGAAAACACAGGCTCCTATTTTTAATGAGTCTAACAATGGCTTAGTTAATAGCGCCGGAACAATTGCAATGGCTAGAACAAATGATCCTAACTCAGCAACAGCTCAATTTTTTATTAATCTTATCGATAATAGTTTTCTAAACTATACAAGCCCCGAACCAACATCTGTAGGTTACTGTGTTTTTGGTAAAGTTACCGAAGGGATGAATATAATTCAAAAAATTGGACAACTTCCTACAGGAAGTTCAAGAGGTTTTTCAGATGTTCCTATTAGACCTGTCGTTATTATTAACGCAAAACATATTAACTAATAATTTATAAAGGATTTTAATTGATTACACTCTCAACAAGCTTTGGCAATATTATTTTGGAAGTTGATCACAGTAAAGCGCCTTTAACGGTAGAAAATTTTTTAAACTATGCCAAAAGTGGCTATTACAATGGCACTATTTTTCATAGAGTCATTGATGGCTTTATGATTCAAGGTGGGGGATTTGATGCTTCAATGAAACAGAAAGCTACTGAGAAGCCTATTAAAAACGAAGCGAATAATGGACTTAAAAATAATAAATACACTATCGCTATGGCAAGAACACCAATACCTGATTCAGCAACGAGTCAATTTTTCATTAATATAAATAATAATGACTTCTTAAATCACCCAGGGCAAGACGGTTGGGGTTATTGTGTTTTTGGTAAAGTTACAGAGGGTACAGATATTGTAGATAAAATTCAAAAAGTTACCACAGGTAGCTCTGGTGGACATCAGGATGTACCTCGTGAAGCAGTAACTATACTTAACGTTATAGTCGATTAATATTGCCTAATCAAAGTATATTTGTATCTGATATACACTTGTGTGAGAGCCGTCCAAGTATTACTCATGCTTTTATTAATTTTTTAGATAAAATTGCCAGTGAATACAATGCCATCTATATATTAGGCGATCTTTTTGAATATTGGATAGGGGATGATTCTAAAAAGCATACAGATATAATAAATGCGATTAAGCGGTTAACAAATCGCCATACTAAAGTTTTTTTAATGCATGGAAATAGGGACTTTCTAATAGGGCATGCTTTTGAAAAAAAAACTGGGGCTACTCTATTAAAAGACCCTACACTTGTTGAAATCTTTGATAAAAGAGTGCTTCTTAGTCACGGTGATTCTTTATGTACCGATGATCTTGAATATCAAACCTACAAGAAAGAAGTTAGAAAAATTTCGTGGCAAAATGACTTTCTTAAAAAATCTCTTAATGAAAGACTTTTAATTGCAGATCAACTAAGAAAAGAAAGTGAGTTGAAAAAGAAAAATAAGTCTAATGAGATTATGGATGTCAATATAGATGCAATCAATCAACTTATAATTCAATTTAATTACCCAGATCTTCTTATCCATGGTCATACTCATAAACCAGATCGCCATCCAATGGATATCAATGGATATAAGATTGAGCGTATTGTTTTAGGTGATTGGTACGAACAAGGAAGTTATTTAACATTTAATGCAAATGGCATTAAAACTAATCAAATTTAATTTTTAGAGAATTCTAGCGGCCTTCTTTTTTCAGCGACTTTATCTAACACTCCATTTATATATTTATACCCTTCAACACCGCCAAATGTTTTAGCAAGTTCAACGCCCTCATTAATTGCTACTCGATATGGAATTGAAGCATTATAAATAAGCTCATAAACTGCAATATATAAAATGGAATGTTCAATAGGACTTAATTTACTAATGGGTCGATCAATAAAAATTGATATCTCATCATTTAATTGATCAATATGGCTTATAACACCATCAAAAAGGTCCCCATAAAAAACTTCGTCTGCTTTTAGATAATCAGGGTCGTCTTTAATATCTTTCTTAATCTGATTAATATCGAACTGATTTAAGATCCCACGATAAATACTTTTCATAACAAGCTCTCTAGATTTTCGCCTGTTATTTACTAATTTTTTCTTCTTTTTTATAGGCTGGATTTCTGACATTAAATTGACTTTAACAAATGTATCATTTGAATCGCTACCTGGGCAGCTTCTTTGCCTTTAATTGAAGTTCTTTCCATCGCTTGATCATCATTATCTGTGGTTAGTATTGCATTAACAATTGGTATGTTAAATGCCAACTGAACATCCATAATTGATTTTGCTGAATGATTGGCTACCACTTCAAAATGAAAGGTCTCTCCTCTTATCACAGCTCCTATAGCGATAAGTGCACTAAACTTTTTTGATTGAGCCATCTTTTGGAGAGCTAGAGGAGCTTCCAAGACGCCAGGGACCTTGGCTAACACAATGTGATCATCTGCCACCCCGAGATTTAGAAGTTCATGTTGGCAAGCCTTAAAAAGAGCTTCACCAACATGAGGATTAAATTCTGACATTACGATACCAATGGAGAATGATTTTCCATTTAAATTTTTTACAATTTCTCTCAATCAGTTAAATCCTTCTAAATTACTTTTTTATAAAAAAGTAATTTTAACTTATATGAGAGCTATCTTTAACTTTTATATGAATTAATGAAACAATATCCAAGCTTTTTGTATTGTGCTCCATATACCATAAGAGATAGGTATTCCAACGGCTGACCAAGCAAGAAAAGTAATTAATGGAGTTTTTTCAGCTCTTCCAATCACGTCTTTTACTGAAATAAATTTCTCATGTGCCAATTTTTTCTCAGCTAATAATTCTTTATCGGTCATAAAGAAATTTTTAGCGACAGGTCTTACCATCAGATTTGCAATAAATCCTATCGCTAACATAGCCGCTAATATATAAAAAATAGGTGCGTAAATTTCTGAAAAAGGAACTTGCGCTTCAACTCTCATATCGTGCATATAATTAACAATCACAGGTCCTAATATACCTGCAGTTGACCATGCCGTTAAAATTCTTCCGTGAATTGCGCCCACAAATTGTGTTCCAAACATATCTGCTAAATAAGCGGGTATCGTTGCAAATCCTCCACCATACATAGAAGCAATAATACAAAAACACGCTGCAAAGAGCGCTAAAGATTTTGATCCAGCCATGTAAGATGCAGTAACATACATTGCAATACCAAGCATAAAAAATATAACATAAGTAAATTTTCTGCCTAATTTATCTGAAATACTGGCCCAGAAAAAACGACCAAAAATATTAAATAAAGAAATTAACCCCACAAAGCCTGCACTAACAGCTACTGCAAGCGCTAATAAAGATTCATCTTTCTTGAGGTCTGAAAAGCCTAAGTCCGCATGTCCAATTAAAGCACCGCCAAATGTTTCTTGTAACATTGGTGCTGCCGCCCCAATAATACCAATACCAGCTGAAACATTCATACAAAGAACTATCCATAAAAACCAAAATTGTGGGGTTTTATGCGCTTTATTTAAATGCACATGATTTACTGCAATCATGTTGTTATTGTTACTTTTGGAGGGGCTCCATCCTGATGGCTTCCATCCTGATGGAGGGACTCGATAACCTAAAGAACCTGAAATCATAAAGAGAGAATAAATAATGGCCAATACAACAAATGTTTGCCAAATACCCGGTTGAGTAAACCCATTAACATTAGTAGAAAATTTTGTCATTAACATTGTAGCTAGTGGAGAACCTATCATGGCACCTCCACCAAACCCCATAATGGCCATACCAGTCGCCATGCCTCTTTTGTCAGGGAACCATTTAATTAAAGTAGATACGGGAGAAATATATCCCAGACCTAAACCAATGCCGCCTATGACGCCACTTCCAAGCCACATCATCCAAAGTTGATGGCTATAGATACCTAATGCAGAAAGTAATAAACCACCACACCAACACAATGCAGACACAAGCCCAGCTTTTCTAGGACCAGAACGTTCTAACCAGCTACCCCAAAGAGCTGCAGAACAACCTAAAAGAACAAAAAATAAGGTGTACATCCATCCCAAATCAAATTGAGTCCAATTACAATCAGTCGCGGTTAAAGCTCGAAGAGTGCCATGAAACTTATCCATAAAGGTTGAAGCGCCAGCAGCACAGGCAGCTAAAGGCTTGCCATCACTGCCTAATAAGGCATTACCTAAAGGCTTCCAAAACACACTAAATCCATATGCCATGCCAATTGAAAGATGGATGCCTAATGCAGCGGGTGGAACTAACCAACGATTATAGGAAGCTTTAGCGGTAATATATTCTTTTGAAAAAAAGCCTGACATGTATATTCTCTAAAAATTAATAATTCAATATTAAATTAATTTAAAAAAAATTACTCAATTCTTTGTAAACTAGGTATTGTCATCAAAATGTCATATTAATGTCATACGATCACAGTCAATCTATTAATGTAGGCAACTATGAAAGCTAACATACTGGTCGTTGAGGATGAAAGCCCAATTCTTGAGCTTCTAGCACTGAATATATCTCAAGCTGGCTATAATCCATTAAGAGCAATAAGCGCAGAGCATGCGGAAAAACTTATTCATGAGGCTTTGCCTGATCTCATATTGCTTGACTGGATGTTACCTGGCATGTCCGGCATAGATTTTGCAAAAAAACTACGTAGCAATACTTTGACTAAAAAAATCCCTATCATTATGTTAACGGCTCGAAGTGATGAACTGGATAAAATTAAAGGTTTAGAAGTTGGTGCAGATGATTACATTACTAAGCCTTTCAGTCCACGAGAACTAAATGCGCGAATCAAAGCGGTTCTTAGGAGGAAGGCGCCTGAGCTCACTGAAGATCTTATTAAAATTAATGGGTTAGAATTAAATCCTGTTTCACATCGCGTCACTGGCCATGAAAAAAAATTAGAAATGGGCCCTACAGAATTCAGACTTCTTCATTTTTTCATGAGCAATCCAGAAAGAGTCTACTCAAGAAGTCAACTTCTTGATAAAGTTTGGGGCAGTCAAATTTTCATTGAGGACAGAACAGTAGATGTTCATATTCGAAGACTTAGAAATATTCTTGCCAATTCACAGCATGAAGATTTAATACAAACCGTGCGGGGCAGTGGCTACAGGCTCTCTACAAAATAGCAGTTACCTTCATCACTTTCAAGTATTCCTCGTTATAATATACATACACTTTTAACGAGAAAAAAATTGCAAGATATCCGTTGGAATACTTTTTTTATTTTTTTACTTATATCTTTTTTATCTCTTATTATTTGGGGATTTAAAAGCTTAGAAGTGGCCTCTTTCTTTTTTATCTCATGCCTTATTGTTTATCTTCTTTTGCATGTCTATTGGATTTATCGTTTAAATAAATGGCTTAAAAGCCCAAATTTATCAACAATTCCCAATGGATCTGGTGTGTGGGAAGAAATATTTTCGACACTTTATCAAGAGTACCGAAAGCAAAAAAGAAGTAAATCTGAACTCACATCAATACTTGGTAGATTCATGACTGCCGCAGAAGCTATTCCGGATGGCATTATCGCTCTTAACCAAAACAATGAGATTGAGTGGTGTAACAAACCCTCAGAAAGAATGCTTAGCATCAACCCAGCTAAAGATCTTAATCAACCCATTAACTATCTTTTGCGTGAGACTAGATTTACCGAATACCTAAACGACAATAAAGATGGTGCTACGCTTAAATTAATTTCATGGAGAAACACAGGTAAATCATTCGAGATATTATTAGTTCCATTTGGCATTAATCAAAAACTTTTAATTTGTAGAGATATCACACAGCTAGAAAAAAATGATTTTATTAGAAGAGACTTTATAGCCAATGTTTCACATGAGTTAAAAACACCTCTTACTGTAATTATTGGATTTTTAGAAACGCTCTCGGATATGAAAAATGAATTTAATGAAAAAACGCGAACTTACCTAAAAATGATGGTTGAACAATCTGACCGCATGAAAAAATTAGTAGATGACTTGCTTCAATTATCATCTATTGAATTTAATACATTACCTGCAGAAAAAAAAGAGATTGATATAAATCAATTTTTTAAAAATTTAAAAAAAGATGCTGATTTGGTATCGAAAAAAACATGTAAGCTTAATCTGTCGATCAATAAAAATGTTATCTTGCTTGGATATGAAAAAGAGATTTACAGCGCTTTTCTAAATCTTATTACTAATGCAATACGCTATAGTAAAAAAAATGGTATGGTAAATATTGTATGGGATACAAAAGACCATCAACCCTATTTTGAAGTGCAAGACTATGGCATTGGCATTGATGAGGATTTAATACCAAGACTTACAGAGCGTTTTTATAGAATAGATGCTAATCGAAGTCGAAACTCAGGCGGAACAGGATTAGGTTTATCGATTGTTAAACATGTGTGCATTCGACATCAAGCACAAATGGAAATTACCAGCCAAATAGGCAAAGGCAGTCAATTCAAAATTTTATTCCCACGAGATAGACTCGCTTTAAAAAAAAATGTTAAAGAATAAATTTTATTATTTCTTTTTTTTTCTTCTATCTTTAATTTGCATATCAATTCAACCAATCGATTCTAAGGAGATAGTGGAGCCTGATAGGCAATCTTCAAGTCAGCTTGGAAAAACAGATTTTGATCGTATGGCTGACCATGAAATAAGAGAGAATATTATGAGCCTTAAAATGCTTATGACTAAACTATACAAAAGAAATCCTTCAGAACTAAAAAAAAGTACTTCAGAAGGTGCAGAAAAAATGGTGAATTGGGTTTTTAATGGAAATCACAATTGGAATTTTGAGGCTATTAATAACCTACAAGGCACTGATGCCATTTATTTAACATTCAATGAGGAATATAAAGGCGATAGAGTGCTTTCATTTGTTGTAGGGATTTATACGATGCTTATCAAAGCTCATGGTGGTAAAAAAGAATTTTATTTATTTGATTCCGTTGACCCTCAGCTTTTATATAACTCTTCACGTAATATTGAAATTGCTGTATGGAAACTTTCAAATACAAAGGACAGTCATGGCAAGCCTTTCTTGCTGGCAAATGAAATGAATGAAAAAGAAAATAATTTATCGTTTGAAAGAGAATTTGGGAAAATTATAGGCAGAACAGATTTCTTGGCTTTTACGTTATCTGAAAAAACTGAACGTAGTATTATTCGTATTATTCAAAATGTTGCTACAGGATTATTTATACCTATTTAAGTTATAACAGTATCTTTTCAATACCGCCTTTAGTTGAGCTTTCCACGTAAGCTTGCATCCAATTAGCCCCCAATAGATTTTTTGCAAGTTCTACTACAATATAATCTGCAGACGTATTAGTGTCTTCGCCATAGCGAGCGAGTCCCTGCAAGCAAGAAGGGCATGAAGTAAGAATTTTTACTTCACCTAATAATTCAGGCTGTTCAATACCCATTTTTTTAATACCTTTTTCAATTTCTTCTTCTTTTCTTTTTTTCACTTGCGTTGCAATATCTGGTCTGCCTACAGCAAATGTTCCTGACTCACCACAACAACGGTCATTTAGAGGAACAGTTGTATTCATTAAAGTATTTGTTACTTTTGTAGGTGAATAGGTTTTCATTGGACTATGGCAAGGATCATGATACATATATCTTGTACCTGAAACGCCTTGCATTTTTACGCCTTTTTCCATAAGATACTCATGAATATCTAACAATCTACAGCCGGGAAATATTTTTTCAAATTCATATTTTTGTAATTGATCCATACAAGTTCCGCAGGAAACAATCACTGTTTTAATATCTAAATAATTAAGTGTATTAGCAACCCTATGAAACTGTACGCGATTATCAGAAGTTATTTTCTGGCCTTTATCATGATTGCCTGAGGAAGTTTGGGGGTAACCACAACATAAATAACCAGGAGGAAGCACGGTAATGGCTCCAACTTCATACAACATAGCCTGGGTGGCTAAACCTACCTGCGAAAATAACCTTTCAGAACCACATCCTGGAAAGTAAAAAACTGCATCTGATTCTTCATTAATTTTTTGTAAATTTCTTATAACAGGAATGACTTTATCATCTTCAATACCCAATAATGCTCTTGATGTTTTAGTTGGCATATTTTTAGGCATTGGTCTATTTAAAAAATGAATAACCTGTGATTGGATCGAGGCTTTACCAATTGTTGAAGGTGGATATTTTTTAAACAAATTAATCACACCAAGTTTTTTTAATAACTTATGACCAAATTGCTGAGCTTTATATCCTAAATCAACCATTAAAGTTCTCATGATTTTAATCGTAACCGGATCTTTCATATTCAGATAGCTCATAGCCAGTGCTGTACCGGGGCTAAAGTGACGTTTACCTTGTTCTCTTAAAAAATTTCTCATAGCAATTGAAACATCACCAAAATCAATATCTACAGGACAAGGATTTAAACATTTATGACAAACAGTGCAATGATCAGCCACATCATTAAATTCATCAAAATGTTTAATCGAAATGCCTCGCCTTGTTTGTTCTTCGTATAAAAAAGCCTCTATAAGCAGTGATGTGGCAAGAATTTTATTTCTTGGGCTATACAGTAAATTAGATCGTGGTACATGCGTTGTACATACAGGTTTACATTTACCACAACGTAAACAATCGCTAATTGAGTCTGCTATTTCTCCAATAGCAGACTGCTCCATAATGATGGACTCTTGTTCCAAGAGTCCAAAGCTTGGAGTATACGCATTATCTAAACCAGAACCTGAGAGTAATTTGCCTTTATTAAAATGTCCAAAAGGATCTACTTGATTTTTATATTTTTCAAAGGCATTAATAGTGCTTTCGTCTAGAAATTCCATTTTTGTGATGCCAATCCCATGCTCACCTGAAATGACACCATTAAGATTTTTTGCTAATTGCATAACTCTTACCACAGCATCACGCGCTTCTTGCATCATTTGATAATCATCAGAATTTACTGGAATATTAGTATGTACATTACCATCTCCAGCATGCATATGAAGCGCAATAAAAACTCTACTTTTTAAAGTATTTTTGTGTATTTGATCTAATTGTTTTAAAAAACTCTGGTACTCTCTTCCGCTAAAAATTTCATGAAGCGGCTCTTTAAGTTCTTTCTTCCAAGAAATTCTTAATTCATAGGACTGAAGAGCTCTAAATATATTTTTATACTTATCTTCAATACCATGATGCCTTTCAAGCAGTGTTGAAACTGGACTATCAAGATTATCAAGTATTTGGCCCCATTTTTCTCTTAATCCATGAATCAAATCTACGCTCATTTTTTGCTTAACCTGATTAAGCTCAGCGTCTGAATTCAAGCCTTCTTCTTCATAGATAAATTTTTCATCCTCTATAAACGACTCTAAATCATCTAAAAGTTTTAATTTATTTTTTATTGAAAGCTCGATGTTTATTCTTTCAATCCCATCTGAATACTCGCCAAGTTTTGGCAAAGGAATTACAACATCTTCATTGATTTTGAAAGCATTGGTATGTTTCGCAATAGCTGCTGTTCTTGCGCGATCAAGCCAGAAACGTTTTCTTGCTTCTGCCGAAACTGCTACAAAACCCTCACCGTCTCTTGAATTAGCAATCTGTATAATTTGAGAAGCAGATAAACCTACGGCGTCTTCATCATCACTTGCTATATCAGCAATCAAAACCATTCTTGGACGCTCTTGTCTTGCAGCTTTAGTACTGTAACCAACGGCTTTAATATAACGCTCATCCATATGCTCTAAACCAGCTAAAAGCGTATTTTCTGACTGATCTAAATGATCTTTAATCTCTACAATCGCTGGCACAGCATGTGATACATTTCCGAAAAATTCTAAACATACAGTCCTAATATATTTAGGCATTTTATGAAGAATAAAGGTACCGGAGGTAATAAGACCGTCGCAACCTTCTTTTTGAACGCCCGGAAGCCCACTAAGGAATTTATCAGTAACATCCTTACCCAGTCCTATTTTTCTAAAGTTACTCCCTGGAATCTCTAAAATTTCAGGCTCTGCAATTAACTCTTTGCCATCAGGTTTGTATCGAGTAATTTTAAATTTCACTAAATCTACATCATGAATTTTGCCAAGATTATGATCTAACCTTTCGATTTCAATCCAATTACCATCCGGATCTACCATTCTCCATGAAGTTAAGTTATCTAAAGCAGTCCCCCAAAGAACTGCTTTTTTACCTCCGGCATTCATAGCAATATTTCCACCAATACAACATGCATCTGCAGATGTGGGGTCACATGCAAATTCCAAACCATTTTCTGTTGCCATTTCCATAGCTCGTCTTGTTACTAGCCCTGCCCCACATTTTATAACTGGAATTCGTTCACTTACACCAGGTAAATTTTGATATTCAACAGTACTAATATCATCAAGTTTCTCGGTATTAATAACTGCAGAAAATGGAGAGAGAGGAATAGCACCACCGGTATAACCTGTACCTCCGCCTCTAGGGATAATTGTTAATTCAAGATCAATACAAGCTTTAACAATGAATGCAATTTCTTCTTCATGATCAGGATTAATAACTACAAATGGATATTCAACTCTCCAATCAGTAGCGTCAGTGACATGAGATACTCTTGCTAAACCATCAAACTGAATATTATCTTTTTTAGTTATTTTTTTTAATTTAGAAAAAATCTTTTTTCTAAATTTTTTAACTAATTTGAAGTCATACTCAAAAGTTTTAACTGCTTTATTTGCAGCCTCAGCAAGTTCAATTACTTTTGGATTCCCAGAGCTTCTTTCTTCAATGGAGTTTATGCGATGATACATTGCATCAACCAATGCTTTTAGGCGCTCTGGATTTTCTAAAAGATCATCCTGAAGATAAGGGTTTCTATTTACCACCCATAAATCACCCAAAACCTCAAATAACATCCGAGCAGATCGACCAGTTTTCCTTTCACCTCTTAGCTCGTTAAGTATATTCCATATATTTTCACCCAAAAAACGGATAACAATTTCCCTGTCCGAAAAGGAAGTGTAGTTATAGGGTATTTCACGCAATCGATTGATTGGAAATGGTTGCTTTTTAAAGATAGATTTGAGTATCGGGGCGTTCATTTAAATAAATTTATTATAAACATCAGCATATCATGTTGCAGAATTGCTAACAACGTTATAACTCATAGGGTTATTGATAATTAATCAAAAAATTAAGTTAGAATATAAACTCAAACTTTTTGAATTAAAGAGTTTTTATCTCACTATTTTATGAACCTAATACCCACAATAAAATTTATTCTATTCTTCGGAAAATATCTCAAATGCTCTGGATAAAAACCTTGCATATTATATTTATGGTAACTTGGTTTGCTGGTCTCTTTTACCTACCAAGGCTCTTCGTCTACCATACAATGAGTAAAGATAAACTTAGTCGCGAAAGATTTAAGGTGATGGAACGAAAGCTTTTTTTTGGCATCATGACGCCCGGTGCTTTTTTAACAGTATTTTTTGGTTTTTGGCTTTGGAAACTTTATGGGGTAACTGAGCAATGGCTACATATCAAATTGGGACTTGTAATTTTATTAATTTTTTATCATTACTTGTGTTTTAAGCATCTCGTCAATTTCAAAAGTAATAAAAATAAACATAGCCATGTGTATTTTCGATGGTTTAACGAAGCGCCTGTATTACTTCTTATCGCTATAATTTATTTGGTCGAATTTAAACCTATATGAGTATCTTGATTTGTGGCTCTATGGCTTTTGATACCATTATGGTATTTAAAGATCAATTTAAAAATCATATTCTGCCTGAAAACATTCATAACTTAAGTGTTGCTTTTTATGTACCAGAACTCAGAAAGGAATATGGTGGAACTGCAGGAAATATTGCTTTCAACCTTAAACTACTTAATGAAGAGCCTATTATTATGGCAACAGTGGGTAAAGATTTTTCAGCTTATTTTGATTGGCTTAATGAACATAAGATCAAAACTACACACATAAAAGAAATTAAAAATCTTTATACTGCACAAGCTTATATTACAACCGATATAAGTGACAATCAAATTACTGCTTTCCATCCAGGCGCTATGGTTGAATCTCATCAAAACAAAATTAAAGGTATAGAAAATTTATGTATAGCCATCATTGCTCCCGATGGCAAAGATGGGATGATTAATCATGCGAAAGAATGCAGCGATCTTAACATTCCCTTTATATTTGATCCCGGACAAGGATTACCTATGTTTAATAAAGAAGAACTTCTTAAATTTATTGATATGGCAACATATATTACTGTCAATGATTATGAAGCAAATCTTCTGTCTAAAAAAACTTCACTATCTATTAATGAAATTGCAGAAAAAGTAAAAGCATTGATTGTTACTTTAGGATCGGAAGGATCAAGGATATATGCAGCGGGTAAAGAATATAAAATTGAAGCTATCAAGATTAATACTCCAGTAGATCCAACAGGCTGCGGTGACGCTTATCGAGCAGGATTATTGTATGGTATATCTAGAAATTGGGATTGGTTGTCTGCAGGTCGATTAGCATCTGTAATGGGGGCAATTAAAATCAAGAATCAAGGCGGACAAAATCATAGTCCAACTAGAGAAGATATTGAAAATCTTTATGAAAAAGAAATTACATAAAAAGTGATTATTAAATATCTTTTTTATCTGTTTTCACAGAAAAAATATGTTTACTTTCTAATTCAATCGCCGTTAAAGATCTCCCCCACACGCATCCCGTATCTATCGCAAATATATTATCTTTTACTACAAGCCCTAATGCAGACCAATGACCAAAAATAATAGGTGTCTTTTTTGTTCGCCTTTTTGGATGTTCAAACCAGGGAATTAAATTTTTTGGCATAGTTTTTAGTTCGCCCTTGTAAGAAAAGTCAATTGCTCCATTTTTCTTTAAAGCTCTTAGTCGCGTAAGAGTATTAATGACTACTCTTAATCTATGATTCTTTGTTAATGTGTTTGACCATTGAGAAGGCTCATTACCATACATATTTTTAAGAAGGGTTATGTATTTCTTGCCCAATAATGATTTGCTAACTTCTCTAGATAGCTGAAGAATATCTTTCAAATTCCAATTAGGCAAAACACCAGCGTGAACCATTAAATGTTTTTTTTCATAATGGGCTAATGGAAGAGACCTTAACCAATCGAATAATTTTTCTGAATCCTTAGCCTTAAATAACTTATCTAAAGTATCGTCATTATCTAATGGAATAATATTATATTTAGCTGCTAAAGCATGGAGATCATGATTGCCTAAAATGGCTTTCACTGAAGATTTATGTTTATAACACCATCTTAATACTTGAAGAGAGCCATTACCTCTGTTTATAAGATCCCCGACAAGCCACAGATTATCTTTACGGGGTGTAAAATTAATTTTTTTTAATAATTTTAAAAAAGAATAATAACAACCTTGGATGTCTCCAATGACATAAGTTGCCATAAATAGTTATTTCTTAAAACTTGCACCTGATGAATTAGTCATATATAGAACAGTATTAGCAATCTCATTATCTGATAAAGATGGATTACCACCTTTAGCAGGCATAGAACGAATGCCTTTGATGGAGTGCTGGACAAGCATTTCATAGCCCTGAGAAATTCGAGGTGCCCAAGAAGTGCTGTCGCCAAATTTAGGCGCATTTAATACTCCTGTTTGGTGACAAGCTGAACAAACTGCTTTATAAACCTGCTCCCCTGATTTCTCAACACCGCTTGCATTGGAACCAATCTGAGCTGCTAATTCAACTTTAGCAACTGGCTTAATATTTTCTTCAATTTTAATATCTGACGTTACATTAGTATTGCTATCACTTTTACTATTGTAATTTAACAATAAAATAAAAAAAATTCCCCCTGCAATCGCTCCTATAAGAATAGCTAATAATTCTAACAACACATTTTTACTGTTATCTAAATCCATTTAATCATTCCTTAATAATTTTAATAAAGTTTAAATTTAAAATAATGGTCAATCAACAATGCAGAAAAAATTAAACTTAAATAGATAATAGAATACCTGAATGTCTTCATAGACAATTTATCTGAATAATTTTTATACAACATGATTACATAATATAAGAAAATAGCATTAAGAATAGTGGCGCAAATTAGATAAATAAGTCCACATATGCGAAGACTAAAAGGCATCATAGTCACAATAATCAAAATTATCGTATACAAAACAATTTGTAACAATGTAAAAGCCTCGCCGTGTGTAACAGGTAACATTGGTACACCTACTTTTGCATAGTCATTTCTTCGATAAAGTGCTAAAGCCCAAAAATGTGGTGGTGTCCAACAAAAAATAATTAAAAAATATATTAATGCTTCAAGTCCGACACTATTATTAACTGCTGCCCACCCTAATATAGGCGGCATCGCACCTGAAGCCCCTCCAATAACAATATTCATGGGTGTAGCAGGCTTAAGAAAAATTGTGTAGATTACAACGTAAGAAAAGAAAGTTGCAAGCGTAAGCCACATCGTTAAAGAATTCACATAACAATAAAGAATAAATAAACCCGTGCCGCCTAAAACACTTGCAAACACTATCGTTTGTTTTGATGAGATATGTCCCGTTCCTATAGGCCTTCCTTTTGTTCTTGCCATCACAGCATCTATTTTTTGCTCAATTAGGCAATTAAAAGCTGCTGCTGCACCAGAAACAAAACCAATACCTAAAATAGAACTTAAAAGCAGATCAAATGGCACCATACCTGGAGTGGCTAAAAACATTCCAATCACAGCCGTAAAAACAATAAGTGAATTGACTCTCAACTTACAAAGAACTAAAAAATTCTTTAAATCAACTTTTAGATGTAATAAATCTTTTTTAAGAAAATTAAGCATATTTTCTTTTAATTTTTGTATTTATAATCGTTAGTATAACAACTAATAAAGCCGCACCTAGATTATGGCTAACTGCTAATATTAATGGAAGATGTAGGAGTAAATTAGCGATCCCTATTATAAATTGAGTTCCTACTGTAATTAATAGTAATGTAGCTTCTAATCTTAATTGTTTATATTTCATTAATACATATGATAGATAGCCAAAATAAATGAAAACTACTACAGCACCTATTCTGTGTGTCCACTGAATTGCTTCTAAAGCATTAAGGCTAATTGGAAGCCCTTCAGAAGTCTGGCCTAAATTTCTTAAAATAGTAAATGCATTCTTAAAATCCATATCAGGGACCCATTGATCATGACATGTTGGAAAGTCTGTACAAGCCAAACCAGCATAATTAGTGCTGGTCCAGCCACCTAAAAAGATCTGAATCAAAATGAGAATAAGGGCAAACCTTGCAATATAAAAAATCGAATATTTTTTTAAAATTAATTTTGAATTTTTATTGGAATGCTTACAGCTTATATAAGTCAGTATAGCTAAAGTAATCATACCGCCTATCAAATGTAAACTTACGATAATAGGTTTTAATAAAAGTGTAACAGTAAGCATTCCCAACATAGCTTGAAAAAATACAATGCCGATAAGACTATAAGGAACAAGAATATTTACTTTTAAAGATTTTTTATTTTTATGGGCAAGATAACCAACCGCTAGGATTAACAATCCCAATATACCTGCCACATACCTATGAATCATTTCCTTCCAAGCTTTTCCCATCTCAATAGCTTGATCAGGAAAAGCATGTTGAGCTTTTTTAATAGCCATCTGACTTTCTGGAACAGTAAGTGTTCCAAAACATCCTGGCCAATCTGGACAACCTAAACCAGCATTCGACAATCTTACGTAAGCGCCTAATACAACTAAGCAAAAGGCGATGATTGTTGAAAATAAAGTAATTTTTTTAAAAAGATCCATAATTAAACTTCTATAAGTTCATGCTAATTTCGATTAAACTTAACTCGTGAATAAAGCTTGCTTAACTATTGAAGAATTATAACATTCGCCTAATTATGTTAAAAAAATCTCGTTGGCCATTACTTGTTTTATTTGCTCTTCTAAGCTTATTTTTTTTATCATTATCTTCAACTAATAAAGTTCCAGAAATTAGGGCTACTACAATTACTGGTAAATCTATTAAGCTTTATGAAGTTAAAAACAAGTTCACAATCATCAATTTCTGGGCTACCGACTGTCCAGGATGCATTAAAGAGATGCCAAATCTAGCTGCTACGTACAACCAATTTAAAGGACGAGGTTTAGAAATTATCGCTATATCTATGAATTATGACCCACCTAATCAGGTCTTAAATTTTACTCAAAAAAATAAGATCCCTTTTCATATTGTATTAGACATCGACGGTCAAATTGCACAATCATTTGAAAACATTCGCCTTACCCCTACTTCAATACTTATTGATAAAAATGGAAAAGTCATTGATAAAATCATAGGGGAAATAGATTTTAATAAATTAAATACTCTTTTGAAAAAACATCTTGATTCTTAGCTACTTTGAAATTCTAATTAATCGTTCTAGATCTTTAATTATTCCAGATGGATTAGTCCCCTTTTTATACTGCATCATCAAATTACCATACGGATCTATTAAATAGATGGATTCATTGTCGAAAGATGATAAAGATTTAAAAAGAATGTTTAGCGTGCGTTTTAAATCTTTATCATCTTTTAATAAAAGCTGGCCTTGACTCAGTTTAAGCTGCTCATCTGAAATTAAATTGTTGTCTTTAGCCATAGTAAGTCTCTGGATTTTATCCCCGTCTTTACCTAATGCCAACCTAATTTGTCTTAATTCATACAATTGAAACTCACATGTTTTATCACATTTATTTTCTATGAAAGAGACTAAGGTCCATCTACCATATAATTTATATATTTCATGGGTCGTCGGTTCAATCAATTCAAAATCACCAAGCTGAATAATTGGACTAATTAATAAGCCATGCTCCACACCTTTTGAATGCATCTTAAAATTTGTAAAAAAAAATAAATACCGTGCATAAATTACAGGCATAAGGAATAACAATGCAATACCAATTATCTTTAATCGTGACTTAAAAAGGTTGTTTACTTTCATTTCTTTTTTATACCTAATCTTATAAAGATAATGAAAAGAGTAAATGCCATTGCAAACCACTGAAAAGCATAACCATAATTTTTATCGCTATCTGGAACTGGAATACTGGAATCTGAAACATAGGTCTTATCAAAAATTGGTTTTTTGAGTTTAACTACATACATCATTAAATCTATACTTATTAAAGAATTTAAAACTTTATAATCCATCCTCTGAAGTCTAAAGGATGATTCATCTAATTTTTCTGTCACAACCTTTCCTAGAACTATACCTGAAGAGGGCATTTGGTTAATTTCCCCTTCAATTGTTTGCATACCTTTAATGGGGGGTATTTCAGGAATATCATTTCTAGAATTAGATAAAGGATACCAGCCTCTGTTAATTAAAATAATGCTATTAAGATCTGCAATCTTAAATGGGGTATAAATAAGAAACCCTGCCCTTTCTTCGACAACTTGATTGTCTAAAATAATATTTTTATTATTTAAAAACTCTCCAGTTATGGTGACGTGATGCCAAACAATATCTTTTATTGGCATTTGAATAGTTTCATTATTTAATTCTATTGGTGGCTGATTTTGCCTTTCAACAAACGCCATATGAATTATTTTTTTCTGATCAGCACGATCAAGCTGCCAAAACCCTAATTTAATAAAAAGAATAAAAAATATAATAAATACCAAGCTAGGTAATAACTTATAATTCAGATTGATGTTATAGATTGAAAATTTCACAAATATATAAAGACAAGATTAGTTTATGAATGGTGAATACTTATTTAAGATTCTTGTTATAACAATTTTATTATTTATTTTATTATCTCTTTCGGGTGGACTTTTTTTTCTTATTAAAGATAAAAAAAAGAATTCTAACAGAATGGTGACTTCGCTTTCATTTAGAGTAGGCCTGTCATTGTTATTATTTTTTTTACTCTTTTATGGATTCTATACAGGCCTAATTCATCCTCATAGCTTATAAAATAAAAAAGCGCTATGTTTATAGCGCTTTTTTTAATTTTTTAGCTTAAAGCCAATATACAAATATAAACAAACCTAGCCAAACCACATCAACAAAATGCCAATACCATGCCACTGCCTCAAAGGCAAAATGATCATTTTTTGTAAAATGTCCTTTAAGTGATCTAAATAAAATCACCGCTAACATCACTGCGCCCATTGTCACATGGAAGCCATGAAATCCTGTCAGCATAAAAAATGTTGATCCATATACGCCTGAACTAAGCTTTAAATTTAATTCAGTATAAGCGTGATGATACTCACCAGCTTGAAAGTATACAAATAACGCTCCTAATGCCACAGTTGCAAAAAGCCAAGCACAAAGTTGAGTTCTTTGCCCTTTCTTTAAGGCCCAATGAGCAAGTGTAACTGTCACTCCGCTTGATAAAAGCAATAATGTGTTTACTGCAGGAACACCAAATGCTGGAATAGTATCTTTATATGCAGTGTAATTTGTTGAGTTTGGCATTACTGACATAGGCCATGAAGCTTTAAATGCTGGCCATAAAAATTGATGTGTCGCTACGCCGTGACCTTCTCCACTAAGCCAAGGCACAGATAAAACACGAGCATAAAATAGAGCGCCAAAGAAAGCTGCAAAAAACATGACTTCGGAAAGAATAAACCACCCCATGCCCATTCTAAAACTTACATCAACTTGCTTGTTGTAATTACCAGCAAGGCTTTCGCTAATCACACTTGAAAACCAACCGGCAAACATATAAATAATTCCAATAGCGCCTAATATCAATACATATTTACCATTGGATGATTGATTTAAGGTCATAGCCCCACCAATAAAAGTAGAAAACAATGCAAGGGAAGCAACAATCGGCCATTTGCTTGGTTCAGGAATAAAATAAATATCTTTACTTGCCATATATTTCCTTATTATCAGTTAATAATTTATTAATACCGCTTAGCTCACTCTTTTCTTATCTTTCAGAGCCCTAAAAAAGGTATATGAAAGAGTAAGTGATTCCACATCTTTAGGTATATCTTTATCTATTTCAAAACGCACAGTAAGCTTCTTTTTCTCGCCCGGCTTTAAAACTTGACTCTTAAAACAAAAACATTCCGCTTTTTTCAAATAAAGTGATGCAATTTGCGGAGTTACACTCGGTATCGCCTGACCAACTATTTCTTCATTAATCATATTTTCAACTGTATAAGTTGCAACATAAAACTTGCCAGGATTTGCCTTTAAAAACTTTTGGTCAGCCTTTAATTTCCAAGCTAAATTACCATTTATATTTGAATCAAATTGGATGGTAACAAACCGCTCTTTATCTACTACTAACTTAGATGCTTCTTTACCATAAATTCTTGCCGTTTTGCCGTTCAGCCCTGTTACTTCGCAAAATACATCATACAAAGGCACAAGTGCATATCCAAAACCAAACATTACCACTGTGAGCAACGTTAAAAGAACAGTTGTTCGTTTAATGCCACCAATTTTAATCATTTCATATTGCTTAAAATAAATCCTACATATAAAGAAAAAGCAATCAGTCCTAAAATCAATGCTAAACATTTATTTCTTTTTTTAACTATTTCATTGTTATTTTCAAATACTTTTTTAACCATCAATAGTCCATTAAGGCTTTTGTGACTTTTGGTGACTTAGTAAACGAATGGTATGGTGGTGGTGAACTTAATGTCCATTCCAATCCGCGAGCACCTTCCCAAACTTGCCCAGTTGCTTTTTTTCCGCCTAAGACACATTTAATAACTATATAAACAAATAATAGTTGTGAAATCCCATAAGCAAACCCACCAAGACTTGAAACCATATTAAAATCAGCAAATTGAACGCTGTAATCTGGAATTCTTCTTGGCATACCCGCTAAACCTAAAAAATGCTGTGGGAAGAAAAGCACATTTGCAAAGATAGCCGATAACCAGAAATGTATCTTAGCTAATTTCTCGTCATACATATGACCTGTCCATTTAGGAAGCCAGTAATAAGCTGAGGCCATGAGGGCAAATACTGCGCCCGTTAATAACACATAATGAAAATGAGCTACAACGAAATAAGTATCATGATATTGGAAGTCAACTGGCGTAATACCTAACATAAGTCCTGAAAAGCCTCCAATTGTAAATAAGATGACAAATGCTAATGCGAATAACATGGGGGTCTCAAAGGTCATAGCGCCCTTCCACATCGTTGCTACCCAATTAAATACTTTAACGCCTGTAGGTACAGCAATTAACATTGTCGCATACATGAAAAATAATTCTCCATTGATAGGTAATCCAACTGTAAACATATGGTGCGCCCATACAAAGAAAGAAAGAATCGCAATAGATGCTGTCGCATAAACCATTGACGCATAACCAAAGAGAGGTTTACGGGCAAATGTTGGAATAATTTGCGAAATAATTCCAAATGCAGGCAAAATTAAAATATAAACTTCTGGATGTCCAAAGAACCAGAAGATATGTTGGAATAAGACTGGATCGCCACCACCCGCTGCATTAAAGAAACTAGTTCCAAAATATTTATCGGTTAATAACATTGTCACAGCACCAGCTAAAACTGGCATAGACGCAATAAGTAAAAATGCTGTAATAACCCAAGTCCAAACAAATAAAGGCAATCTCATTAACGTCATGCCTGGCGCTCTCATATTAAATACTGTGGCAATAATATTAATCGCTCCCATAATGGATGATATACCAAGGAAGTGCACTGCGAAAATTAAGAATGGAAATGCTTTGCCTGTTTGAAGAACAAGTGGTGGGTACATAGTCCAACCGCCAGCTGGGGCTCCGCCTTCCATAAAAAAAGTACCTAAAAGTAGAGCAAATGCAAAAGGCATAATCCAAAAACTCATATTATTCATACGTGGAAGTGCCATATCTGGTGCACCAATCATAATAGGTATCATCCAGTTAGCAAGGCCCACACCGGCTGGCATGATAGCTCCAAAAATCATAACAAGCGCATGCACGGTTACCATAGAATTATAAAATTGTGGGTCTACAAACTGTAACCCCGGCTGAAATAATTCAGCACGAATAATCATCGCCATCGATCCGCCAATAAAGAACATGATCAATGAAAATACTAAATACATCGTACCTATGTCTTTATGATTTGTTGAAAATAACCAGCGTTTAATACCAGTAGGTTTATGATCGTGGTGATCGTGATCAGCGTGTGCTTTTGTGCTCATTCTTAATCTTCCTAATTTAAAAAATTAAATTTAAAATTATTTCTTTCTTCCTGCTGATACATCCTTAGATTGAACAATATCACCTGTTTTATTACCCCAATTATTTCTTTCGTAAGTCACAACTGCGGCAATATCTGTATCAGACAACTGTTCTCCAAAAGCCGGCATATTATTCTTGCCATAAATTACCTGATGGATGTGCTCTGGGATACGATCTTTAAGTGTTGCAAGTGGGCTTCCGTCAAGTCCTGGGAAAACCCCTTTAATACCTTGCCCATTGGCTTGATGACAAGCTAAACAGTTAGCTTTATAAACTGCTTCACCTTTAGATTTTAATTCATCCATCGTAAGTTCTTTATCACCACTATCTTTTTTAGATTTTAATGCAGCTTTAGTATCTTCAACCCAAGCCAAGTATTCTTTTTCAGGAACAGCTTTAACAACGATAGGCATATAACCATGTCCTTTGCCACAAATTTCCGCGCATTGTCCACGATAAACGCCTTCTTTATTAATAATTGTCCAATTATCATTGATGAATCCTGGAATCGCATCTCTTTTCCAGCCCAGATCAGGAACCCACCATGCATGAATCACATCATTAGCCGTTGTCATAATTCTAATTTTTTTACCTACTGGAAGCACAAGAGCTGTATCAGTATTGCGTAAATAATTATCGGCACTACTAGGATTAATGCCTGAATTTCTTTGGCTAGCCTCAACACTATCAGTTGCTAAATTACTGTAGATTGTTAAATCCTCATTGATGTAATCATATTTCCATTTCCACTGATACCCTGTTACTTTAATCGTTATGGAAGATTCTGAAGTGTTATCCATTCTTGCAAGAAGTTTAGTTGCTGGTACGGCTAATGAAATAATGATAAGTAAAGGTACGAGAGTCCAAATGACCTCAACTGTTGTGCTATGAGAAAATTTTGCAGGTTTTACGCCTTTTGATTTTCGATGGTGAAAAATAGACCAAAACATCATGCCAAAAACAAGTAAACCAATGACGGTAACTACATATAAAGAAGTCATATGCATGTTATATACATCTTGACTAATGGGGGTAACACCTTGCGTCATATTTAAGCCCCATGCTGCATGCAAGATATCTGGGCTTAATAAGAAAAGTGCTGACAATACAAGTATAAAATTAGACAAAAATTTTGACATGCGTTTATTCAAATGCATTCGATATTCCTTACTATAAGAGTCAACTATATTAACTGGATTTTGTAACAAATTTGTAACAAATTCATGTTAGCAGTATGGTTTTTTAAAATCAATACGAAAAAATTATAATACTGAAATTTTTTTAAATAAATCTAAACGTTCATTTTCACTTAAAAAATCTCCTACATGAGTTTCTTTGCCATCAGCGCTAATCACAATATAGCTTGGCCTATTAAAATAGGTATTCACTAATTTGAATTTAGCCCAATCCCGATTAAATTCAGCATTATTAATTTTTATTCCTTGAATTGTTTTAATTTCAATGATGTGAGGAGTAATTCTAATAATTTGATAATAAGTACTTTTAAGACAGCTAATATATAAAGCATACCCAAGCAAAAGAATTTCAACTCCATAAAAAGGTATAGCTAGATATAAGCGAAAATAACAAAGAATAGATGCAATTATAAAAATGAAAATAAAAAAAACTAAATAAATTTTTTTAATTATTTTCCATGGCATAGAAGGATTCGGACGAATAATACATTCATTCAAAGTTCCTTTTTTTAATTTTTTAATTTGAATCATGACATCTCAATATTCAAGATATTAAAAAAAATATCTGATAAATGTATGGTGCCGGGAGCGAGAATCGAACTCGCACGCTATTGCTAGCGCGGGATTTTGAGTCCCGTGCGTCTACCAATTCCGCCATCCCGGCTTATGTGATCTGATAATTTTACTATTATAGATAATATCCGCCTATACCTGATAACTATATTAAAATTATAAATACTTAATGTCAGTTACCTTAGAAAATAAAATGTAGAGATTATGATAAATATAATTAAAAGTGTGTTGTCTGCTTTTTTTGGGGTACAGAATAATAAAAAATTTTCTCAGGATGATGCTTTTGTTCAAAAACATGGGGTTAAATATTTCTTAATGGTGAGATTTTTACTTGCAATCATATTGCTTTTGGCTCTTGCTACATTAGTTAATTTTATTCTTAACCATATTAAATAAAATTGTTGTTTAGTCTATATAAATATTCCCAATATTATGCTTTATAAATATATGCCATATGCAAATTGAAGCATTTGATTTTAATCTTCCAGAAAAACTAATCGCTCAAAACCCTTTAAAAAAAAGGGATGCAAGTCGTCTTTTAGTTTTAAATAAACATACAAAATCTTTAAGTAACAAAAAGTTTACTGATTTTACGGATCTCTTAAATCCAGAAGATCTTTTAATTTTTAATGACACCCGTGTGATCAAAGCAAGATTGTTTGGTAAAAAACTTACTGGCGGTAAAGTAGAAATTATGATTGAGCGCATCATAGACAATCATCATGCTCTTGCTCATTTAAAAACATCTAAAAAAATAATCCCTCATACTACATTTCATATTTCTAAGGAAATAGTTGTTGAAGTTATTGAAAAAAAAGATGGTATTTTTCTTATTCAATTTAATTCATATTTAAACGCTTATGAAATACTAGAGCAATATGGAAATGTGCCATTACCTTCATATATAGAAAGAAATCCTGATGAAAGCGACGAGGAAAGATATCAAACAATTTTCGCAAAAATGAAAGGTGCTGTAGCAGCGCCTACTGCAGGACTTCATTTCACTGAAGAAATTTTTAAAGTATTAGATAAAAATAAAATTAAATACACTTTCTTAACGCTGCATGTAGGTGCTGGAACTTTTCAGCCTGTCCGTGAAGAAAATGTCAATGAGCATAAAATGCACAGTGAATTATTTAATATACCCAATGAAACTATTCAAATGATTAAGGAAGCTCAATCTAGGAACGGCAGAATTATTGCTATTGGAACAACTGTATTAAGAGCGCTCGAAACTGCTTTTTCTAGTAAAGTGATCAAGCCTGGATTTAAAGAAACTTCTATATTTATTAAACCTGGTTATGAATTTAAAATTGTAGATGCATTGCTAACAAATTTTCATTTGCCAAAAAGCACATTATTTATTTTAGTTTGTGCTTTTAGTGGTCATGATACTATGAAGAAACTTTATCAGCATGCGATCAAACATCAATATCGTTTCTTTAGCTATGGTGATGCTATGTTTATTGAACGATCTCTTTAAATTTAAGACAAATTAAAATTACTTATTCTCAAGAAAATATATTTATGAAAATTATTATTGCGATATGCTTTTTAGTATTTAATTATTTAGCGCATGCTGAAGTGCTTTCTGATGCAAAATCAGAAATTAAAATTACGCTTGTGAAAAAACCAACAACCCGCCCTATGACAGTTGCATTTATTCCAGGGCAAAAAAAATATTACATTGCCGATGGCGGTTTGGCACCGCTTGGTTCAGAAACTGAAGCGCCTATCTCAAAATCACTCATTCATACCTATGAACAATCCGGAAAGTATCTCGCTTCAACTTTTGCAGGTTTTGACAATCGCTCAATTTTTTATAACGAACTGACATTTCAACTGACTACTATTACTTACAATATATCAAGTGCCGCAGGATTCGCGCCTAATACGGGCATTTTTTCTCTCGACCTGGATTCCGAAGGAAATCTTAAGGGGAGTTCCAAGGAAGTATCCGGCTTTAATCCAGCATTTGGAGATTCAGCAACAATGCCTTCATTTGACTCCGAATCGAATCATTACTTTGCTAAGCAGAAAAGAAGTGGCACAGTTGTCGTCATTGACGCTAAAGAGGGTAACAAGATTGAAGAAATCACTTTGGATTTAAAATCAGCAGGTGTTGTTTATGACGATTTAAGTGACAACTTTATAGCGGCTACAAGTATTGAAGGTGAAGAATTAGCAATACTTGATGTTGATCACAAAGCAATTTTAATTTTTAATGCTAAAGGAAATTATGTTGGAAAAAGTGCTTTGCCTAAAGATATAAAGCTAAGAGCACAAAATCACTACAACGGTCTTGGATACACCAATAATCTTTTCTTTATTTATAATGAACCTGAGGGTGAATTTGGAACTTACTACGGATTTAAGATTTCGAACAAGTCCAAATAAAAAAACGCACCTAAGAGGTGCGTTTTTTTATTTACTACATTTGTTATTTCATTGCACTTGAAAGTTTATCTGCAAGCATACCAGCAACGCAGCCCAAAATACTTGAAGCCAAAACAATAACCACAGGATTAGAGAAATCTATTGCTCCAGCATTACCAGTGCCAATTGCAAAAGCGGAAGCAAAACCTAATACATTGATTCCAACATTAGACACTTGAGATACTTTGCCAGCAATCAACACTAGAATGAGCGCTGCAATACCAACACCTACTGCAAGATTTGCGCCTACAACTGGCAAATCAATTCCGCCAAGCATAGTTGCAACTACAGCAATTACTGCACCAAATGTCATTCCAATGACTGTCTTTTGCATTGCGTCTGTTTTTCCAGCAAGACCAGAACAAGCCCAAGCTATAAAACCTACTGCTACGCTTGTATATGCAGCAAGGTAACTCACTTGAAGAAAAGTCCATAGTCCAGCTAAAATACCCACGCTTATCGCTACTGTTAATGATTTCGACATAACATCTCCTAAGTTAAAGTTGACTTATATATACATCAAAGAGCTAAAGTACTTGAGCACTTAGCAATCAAATGACACTAACCTTTCAAGCCATCAATTACCAACCACTTGCCGAATAGTAACCCTTTTTTTCAATAAATACACCCCAAAATTGTAATTATTTTGTAATAAATATTTGACAAAAATAACTTAATAAAATCATATAATTAAGTAAATTTTATTTGATACCTACAGCGATAATAAAGATTTAATTTCTTTAACTATTTGATTTATATCAATTAATTTAGACTCTTGGTCTAATCGACCTTGAAATTCAACTTTGCCTTCTTTTAAATTACGATCTCCAATCACGATTCTATACGGGATACCTATCAATTCCATTTCGGCAAACATAATGCCGGGACGCTCGCCTCTATCGTCGAGAAAGACATCTGCACCCATTTCATAAAGGGCGTCGTAAATTTTATGAGTCGAAGCTTTTACTTCATCACTCTTGTCATATCCTATGGGAACAATTACCACTTCAAATGGGGCAATATTGACGGGAAAAATCATACCTCTATCATCATGAGACTGTTCAATGGCGGCAGCCACAATTCGGGATACGCCAATACCATAACAACCCATTTCTAAAATTTGAGTTTGCCCATGTTCATCTAAGTATTCCGCTTTCATTGCTTTGGAATACTTGTTGCCTAATTGGAAAATATGACCCACTTCAATCCCTCTGCAGATCTTAAGTGTGCCTTGATTGTCTGGACTGATATCGCCTTCTACGACTTTTCTGAAATCTCCATAAAAATATGGTTCTGGGAGGTCTCGTACAAAATTAACGCCTCTTAAATGAAATTTAGACTCATTTGCACCACAGATAAAATCAGACAAAATACCAACAGACTTATCTGCCATAATTTTTATGGAAGGCTTCACTCCCACTGGACCAATAAATCCTGGAGGACATTTAAGATGTTCTTTAATTTCCTCATCCGTTGCAAAACGAAAATTCTCAAACCCTTTTACTTTGGATAACTTAACTTCATTAAGCTCATGATCACCCCTCAGAAGGACCAAGAAAAATTCATACTTATCATGAACATGATTGATGAGCGCAATAGTTTTAACTGTTCTTTGAACCGATGCACCTATCAAACTTGCAACATCATCACATGTCGTCTGTTTTGGCGTATTAAATTTAACCATCGATTCTTGAGCATCTGATCTTTTATCATTATTTAGAATCGCTTCTGCTAATTCAATGTTGGCTGCGTAATCAGACTCTGAGCTATATGCAATAGCATCTTCTCCTGAATCTGCTAAAACATGAAACTCATGGGATCCATCTCCACCAATAGCTCCGGTATCTGCTTTAACTGCTCTAAACTTGAGACCTATCCTATTAAAAATATTAGTATAAGTCTGATACATCCTTTCATAAGTTTCTTGCAGCGAGATCTTTGATGCATGAAAAGAGTAAGCATCTTTCATAAGAAACTCGCGAGCACGCATGACTCCGAAACGAGGTCTTATTTCATCTCTAAATTTCATTTGAATCTGATAAAAATTAATAGGCAATTGCTTATAGCTATTAATTTCCTTTCTAGCAATATCTGTAATCACTTCTTCATGTGTTGGTCCAAAACAAAAATTTCGATCATGCCTATCTTTAATCTTTAGCATTTGAGGGCCAAAAAGCTCCCATCGGTCCGTCTCTTCCCATAACTCAGCTGGCTGAATAGCTGGCATCAATAATTCAACTGCTCCGGCCTGATTCATTTCGTTTCTAATAATGGCTTCAATTTTTCTCAAAACTTTTAAACCTAGTGGCATCCAAGAGTATAGACCTGAGCCCAAGCGTTTAATAAAGCCTGCGCGAATCATAAGCTTATGGCTAATAAGCTCCGCTTCTGAAGGGGCTTCTTTCAAGGTTGAAAGGTAAAATTTTGATGCGAGCATTTATGTTCTTTCTGATTTAAAAACTTTTATTAAATCCAAAATATCTTCCCAAACTAATTTCTTCTTTTTTGGGTTTTGAAGCAAATGATTTAAATCAAGGGTATGCTTAATGTTCATAGTGACATTATTCATTAAATCATTTTTTTTGTATTCTTCAAAAAACTGATTATTTAACCCAAAAGTTAAAATATGTTTTGGAGGCGTCTTTAAGAAAAAATCGCTTAATTGGTCTTTAGTAAGTCTCAATAAATTATTCTTCTGAAATGTATCTATACCTACCGTTGTTGTAATAAATTTTATAATATTTAAAAATAGGTCTTGAAAAGATTCCTCGCCGCCTAATGCAAAATTTTGGCTCAAAAGAAGTAGAGAGCCTTCTTTATAGACCACCTTAAACGCATAAAGTAAATCAGTCGAGACAGTCGCCTTATCTTCTTTTACAAAAAGCTTCTGGCTAAGACTATTCCTCTCTGTCCACAAAGGAAATAATTCGAGCTCTTTTAATATTCTTTTTTTATAGCCAGCTTCCATCAAATCACAAGCCCCATTAAAACAGCATCTTCCCGACCCTCTTGAGCTCGATAATAATCTTTTCTGATACTCATTTCATTAAATCCACTTTTATCATATAAATGAATGGCCACATGATTTGATGCTCTCACTTCAAGGTAAATTGTTTTTGAATGCACTAATTTAGCTCGACGAATAATTTCCTGAAGCAAATATGATCCATAACCTTTTTTTTGCATATTTTTTTTTATGCCTAAATTAAGCAAATGACACTCATCTAATACAAACATCATAATGGCATAACCTATGATTTCTTTATCCAATTTCATCATTAAGCAATTATGACTTGATTTCATCGAATCTAAAAAATTACCTCGCGTCCATGGATACGCGTGAACTTCATTTTCAATTAATTCAATAACACTTAAATCTCTCTCTTTAAAGTCACTAAATTGCATTTAATACTTTTCGTTCTTTAGTTGTGAATGCGACCTTATTCCTTATATAGATAGGTTCAGCATGAATTAACTCAAATGCTTTATTTTTAATGAAAGGTATTGAAAGTTTAGAAATCGATTCTATGATTGTATAAGGGCCATAAAGCACATCTTCAATCTGTTCACCAAAATGGTTTTTAATTTCTCTTTCATATTCATCTATCGCATTCCCTACTAAAGTCCAACCCGAGTCTTTGATCTCCGGTAATTCATGGGGCTTATAAATACTTTCAACAATTGCCTCGGAAAAGGCTTCTTCATTTTTAATATAAGCGCCTAAATAAATTTCACCCATTCTTGCATCAATACAACTGATTACTTTATTTTTACTTGAACTCCCTGCTAATGCTAAAAGATTATTCACGCCAATTACCGGGATAGATGCACCATAACCTATACCGTAAGCAATGCCGCAAGCAATTCTAATCCCTGTAAATGAACCAGGGCCCCTACCAAATGAAACAGCATCGAGATCTTTCGTTGTTAATTGATGCTCAGTTAATAATTTTTTTATCTCTGGCAAAACAATTTCTGAATGTGTTTGCTCAGCTTTAATATTGATTGAATAAAAATCTTCATTAATTTTTAAACCTAAAGACATGTATTCGGTAGAAGTATCTAACGATAAAATTTTCATAAATTAAATTTTTTCTAAAAACCGAATGACTTCTAAATCATCACGAGTCCGCGCAAATGGAGGGAGACTCTGCCACATCCTTTTACCATAAGATTTTTCAATAATTCTTGTATCGCATATCACTAGGACACCCCTATCAGATTCATCACGAATCAGTCGTCCGGCACCTTGTTTTAAAGTAATCACTGCGTTAGGTAGTTGATATTCCATAAATGCATTTTTTCCGCTTTGATTAATTTTATCAATTCTTGCTGCCAACACAGGATCTTCAGGCGAAAAAAATGGTAATTTATCTATGACAACTAATGACAAAGCATCTCCTTTCACATCGACGCCCTCCCAAAAACTTAAAGAACCTATCAAAATGGCATAACCATGCTCTCTAAACTTATTTAAAAGATGATTTCTTGAGCCCTCCCCTTGAAGATAGATCGGGTAATCTAACTGATCTGTTTTAAGCTTATCTTGAAGAAGCGTAAATATCTCCCGCATAGATTTTAATGTTGTGCATAAAATAAAAGCCCTACCTTTGCTCGCCTTAATAAAAGCATATATTTGATTCACAAGCGCAAAATTAAAATTCTCATGATTAGCATCGGGCATAGTTTTTGGCACAAAAAGCAAAGCTTTTTCAGCATAATTAAATGGACTTTCTCTGCTAATTGAATCCGCATCCATTAAACCAAGTTGACTTTTAAAATGATCAAAATTATTTTTTACAGAAAGTGTTGCAGATGTAAATATCCATGAAGTCGAGTCATGATTAATATGTCTCGCAAACATATCAGCAATCGATAGTGGCGTATTATTAAGTTGCACTGATTGAGAATAAACTTCTACCCATTTAATTGAATTATTATCCTTGTCTTCCTTCCATTCATCAAAAGCTGAAAGAATTTCATTTGCACTATTAAAATATTTTTCAATTTCAGTATCTCTATCTTTATGTAATGCTAATAATTGAATTAATTTTTTTGTCTTATTAATAAGATTTTTATAAGACAATTCAAATTTACTAAAAGAAGAAATCTTTTGATAAGGGTATCGATTTGATTCTCTTGGAAATACAAGTCTAAAATCTTTATTAGTTTTTTCTAAATCATGTAAAACAGATTCAAATTCTGAAACATCTTTCATGTGTTTTAAATAAATTTGATAGCCATCTTGAACGATTTCACTAATTTGACCTGTTGAAATATTTTTTCCAAAAAAAATCGAAGCGATATCGGGAATCTGATGTGCTTCATCAAAAATCACTGTGGTTGCTTTTGGAAGTAATTCGGATATACCTTCATCTTTCATATTAAGATCAGCAAAGAATAGATGGTGATTCACGATCGTGACATCTGCAGCTAGTGCTTTTTTTCTTGCGTTCATAACAAAACACTCTTTATAAAAGCTACAGTCTTGGCCCAAACAATTTTCTTTAGTAGATGTAACTTGTGGCCATATGGAGGAGTTCTCTGGTATTTTAACTAACTCAGATCTATCACCATCGTTACTATACTTTGCATGCTGATTGACTAGATGCAAATAGGTGACATCCTCTTTCGTCATAAAAGCACCTTCCATCATCGCGTTTTCTAATCGCAAATGACATAGATAATTTGATCTGCCTTTTAACATTGCCAAAGTCACAGGGACATTTAAGGCATCTCTTATCTTTGGAATGTCTTTAGTAAATAATTGATCCTGCAGATTCTTGGTAGCTGTGGAAATAATAATTTTTCCACCAGAAAGAAATGCTGGTACAAGATAAGCAAAAGTTTTTCCAATACCCGTACCTGCCTCAACAATTAATTTTTTTTTGCTAGAAATGGCTTGGTCAATTAAAACTGAGATATCTACCTGCTCTTGCCTCACGCGATAATCATCAATGCTTCTAGATAATTCGCCTTTTTCACTAAAAAATTGTTTTATAAATGTTTCATTCATTGAGATAAGATTATCGCATGCAGATGAAATTCAAATTTCACAAACCGGCTATAAATGATAAAATAAGGCAAATTTACTCATTGCAAACTATGAATTTCAAAATTTTATTATTTCTTTTAATAGTTACATTATCTCCTTTATCTTGGGCAGATAATGATCACATTAATTTAGACGTTTCAGAAAATATCGTTTCAACAGAAGTAACTCAACCACTTAATCATCAATGGGCAAATGATGTCACTTTAATCATTGATAAAGCATACAAACTAACTGGCATCAAATATAAACTAGGCGGCACAAGACCGGAAACTGGTTTTGATTGCAGCCAATTTGTGAAATATGTATTTGAGCAAGCATTAAATCTTAGTCTTCCACCGAGCGCGCGGTCCCTCAGCAAGATCGGGGAAACTATTAAATATGATGATTTGCAACCCGGTGATCTTATATTCTTTAATACACGAAAATTTAAATTTTCTCATGTGGGTATTTATGTTGGAAACAATGAGTTTATTCATGCGCCCCGCACAGGTAAGAGTATTCGCGTTGAAAGTCTTACAAAAAACTACTGGTTTAAAAGATTTAATGGCGCAACAAGAATTGAGCCAGCAGAAACACTTTAAAGATCGGTATGACCCAGATTTCTTTCTGGATTGATCTTATCTCTAATTAATTTTTTAATATCTTTAATATCAAGAAATCCTCCGAAGTCTGATCTGGAATAAATCTTTTCTTTATTAAGAAAAATTTCAAAAACACCCCCAGAAGTTGGCATTAATGTGACTGATAGAATTTCATCCTGAAAAGTCGTCAATATTTCCTGCATCATCCATGAGGCTCGTGAAAGCCAGCCACATTGAGTACAAAATTGAATTTCGATTTGATGTGTTTTAGGTTTAGTTCCCATAGTTCCAATGTTTTTCTTAAAATATATTTATTAAAGTCTATTGATATAAAGTGAACAAAAAGACAGAATACTTATTGTTAAATAATTATTGTTTTATAGCTTATTACGAAAGTCATCCATGCGGTCAAAAATCGAAAAATTTTCCCTCATAGCTTGCGGGGCCATTATCGGAGTTCTTATTAGTTTAAATTTACCCGTTTTTGCGGATAAAGTAGAAAAATCTAATCTCCCTATTGATGAACTTAGAACTTTTGCTGAAGTTTTTGGCAAAATTAAATCTGACTACGTAGAGCCTGTTGAAGACAAAAAATTAATTAACGAAGCGCTTAACGGCATGCTAACGGGGCTTGATCCTCACTCCTCTTTCTTAAATATGGAAGATTTTAAAGATTTAAATCAAGCCACTCAGGGTGAATTTGGTGGTCTTGGTCTTGAAGTGGGCACGGAAGATGGTTTTGTTAAGGTGATATCGCCCATTGAAGATAGCCCAGCTTATAAAGCAGGTTTAAAAAGTGGTGATCTTATTATGAAAATAGATGGGGCTTCTACAAAAGGTCTTACGCTTAATGATTCAGTTAAAAAAATGCGAGGTAAGCCAGGTAGCAAAATTACTCTTACTGTTCTAAGAAAAAGTGAGGTCAAGCCTTTAATTTTTAACTTAGTGCGCGCCATAATCAAATCACAAAGTGTTAAAGGCAAACTTGCCGAACCTAATTATGTGTATGTTCGTGTTTCACAATTCCAAGAACATACAGGTGAAGATTTAGCAAAGCTTTTAAAAAGCCTACGTGAACAAAATAAAGTCCCATTTAAGGGGATATTACTTGATCTTAGAAATAATCCTGGCGGTTTATTAAATTCGGCAGTAGGTGTTTCTGCAGCTTTTTTACCAAAAGATAATTTAGTAGTTTACACAGAAGGTCGTGCGGCAGATTCAAGAATGCATTTAACGGCCATACCAGAAAATTATCTTAAGGGTGGCAATAATAAAGATGATTACCTCAAAGACCTTCCTGAGGATATTAGATCAACACCTATGGTTGTTTTAGTTAACAATGGGTCTGCATCTGCATCTGAAATTGTTGCAGGTGCTCTTCAGGATCATAAGAGAGCTTTAATCGTTGGCATGCAAAGTTTTGGTAAAGGCTCCGTGCAAAGTATTCTGCCTATGAATAATGGCACAGCAATTAAAATGACAACTGCAAGATACTTTACGCCTAATGGAAGATCCATTCAGGCCAAAGGCATTGTGCCTGACATCATCGTTGATGATGGAAGTGATCCTTCATTTATGACTAAGGAAGCGGATCTCACCAACCATCTTTCAAATCCAAAAGATGCTGATGCGAATGCGCCAGCTAAAGATAATAAGACTTCTCCTTCACCAATTAAAAAACCTGAGGAAGAGAAAAAGAAAAATACTGACACATCTTCTGGGCCTATTGAACCTGCAAGTAAAGCAGATAAACAATTTCAAGAAGCAATGAATATTCTTAAGGGCCTTCAAATCCTTCAAAACAAATGATTGATGATCTCATCATTGAATTTGATAAGGGTCTTAAGGTTTTGTTTGCTAAACCTAAAGGCTTAAGACCAAGGCCCGACCTTCACATTGAAGATGCCGAATTAACTCTAGACGAAAAAAAACTTGCCATTGAATTGATGCGTGTAAATCACACGGGAGAAGTATGTGCTCAAGCATTGTATAGCGGGCAACTTCTTTTTAATCCTAATGGTGAAGGTACCGAATCTTTAAAAAAATCTTCCCTAGAAGAAATTGATCATCTTGATTGGTGCAATTCTAGGATCAATGAGTTAGGCGGAAAAACAAGTCTTCTTAATCCCATTTGGTATACAGGTTCTTTTTTGATAGGTTCTCTTGCAAGTGCTTTAGGTGAAAAATATAACTTAGCATTTTTAGCAGAAACAGAACATCAAGTTACAAAACATTTAACGAGCCATTTAAATAAAATATCAAAAAAAGATCTTAAAACAAATAAAATATTAGAAGTGATGGCGGATGATGAAGATCGTCATGCTAAAAAGGCAAAAGAGTTAGGTGGTATTGAATTGCCTGATGGAATAAAAAAATCTATGTCGTTCACATCAAAAATTATGACAACATTTTCTGCAAAAATTTAATCAATGCAAAAATTTAGCGATATTTTATTAACACTTGATAATGCTGATCATATTGATCGAATCGAGATTTATAAAAATAAATCTATTGTAAGCGTAATTGATAATAAGCCTGGTAGCCAAGGATCTATTAAAGTGTACCAACACCTTTGGAAACTCTTTGGTGCAATTACTTTAGATGCTGCAATTGAAGGTCTTGACTTATATTCAGAGCATACTGCAGACGCACAGAATAACCCTGGTAAACATCCAAATATAGATCGTCTTCTTTCCGTTATAGAAAAAGAAGAGCCCCTTGATTTAAAAATTATTAAAAATTAACGTACGCACCTAATCTTTAATTTCAAAATCATGTGTAATTTCAACTGACTTAGATAGCATAATCGAAGCTGAGCAATATTTTTCAGCAGATAACTTAACTGCGCGTTCCACTTGGTCTTTATCTAAGTCTTTACCTTTCAAGACAAAATGAATATGAATTTTAGTGAATACTTTAGGAACCGTCTCCGCTCTCTCAGCTTCAATTTCGGCATAACAATCAGTAATTTCTTGTCTTGATTTCTTAAGAATAGTAACGACATCAAATGATGTACAACTGCCCATACCAATAAGTAGCATTTCCATAGGCCTCATACCTAATTTTCTTCCGCCTAATTCTTCTGGCCCATCTAATATAACTGAATGATTAGACTCGGACTCTCCTATGAAACATACATTCTCTATCCATTTAACTCTGGCTTTCATTATTTAATCCCTAGCAATTCCACATCAAATATTAAAATAGCATTGGGAGGAATAACACCTCCTGCACCTCTTGAGCCATAACCGATATCTGGAGGGATAATAAGTGTTCTTTTGCCATGAATTTTCATGCCTTGTACGCCATCATCCCAACCCTTAATCACTTGGCCGCCACCTAAATTAAATATAAAAGGATCATTATGATCTAACGAACTATCAAATTTTTTACCTTTGCCATCTTTCTGAGTCGGGTCATATAACCAGCCAGTATAATGAACAGTCACTGCGAGACCCTTCTCAGCCTGACGTCCGGTGCCCACGATAATATCTTTAATGATTAATGTATCTATATTTTTTTCCAATTTCATTTCCTTTTGTGAGATTTTCGTCTCAGCAAACACCAAATCAATATTAAATAAAAAAATTCCAGCAAGTAAAATAAATTTAATAAGATTCATATGCCGCATATTAAGATTCCTTAATTAAGATAAGTCCATTCAATAAGCTCATCTTGTATTTTAGATGATTCATTTGCTTTAGGATCATTTGCCATAAATATAAAAACTTTTACATTATTATTTTTGTCAAAAATATATCCAGCAATAGTGTTTACATTTTGTATGCTACCGGTTTTTAAATAAGCATGCTTAGTCACAGATAACTTTTTACCTCTATTCTTAAGAGTACCGTCAACCCCCATATTAGGAAGAGATGCAATAAATTCAGGCATATAAGTGTCTTCATATGCTTTTTCTAATAAAAAAGCTAAGTCTTCTGCACTCACTTTTGCGTTTCTTGATAAACCGGCACCATTATCCATTTCTAGAGAATCTAACTTTACTTTCTCTCTCATAAGAAACTCTTTAGTAAATTTTCCTGCTTCATTTTCAGAAATTAAATTAGGATTGTTTTCTAGCAGTATAGTAAGTAATAAATTCCTAGCGATTAGATTTTGACTATATTTATTAATATCTCTAACAATTAAACTTAAAGGGCTTGAGAGATGCTCATACACTTTATGCATGTCATAAATATTTTGGTATGTATTTTTAAAAGCTCCTTCAATACTTCCCCCATGAAGTTTCCAAAGTTTTTCGAATAGATTATTAGATAAACGATTAGCATCCATGATGGATAAGTCAATACCTTTACTTTCACACGCTTTATCATAATGACCATTAAATTTTATTTCTGTCATATTAGATTTTATATCTACATCATAGCCAAGATCATTCTTCCAATCATTGCAGCTTTGATTAGTCAGTTTTAGATGATTAATGACTTTAAGTGTTTTAATTTCAGGAAAGGTTTTAATGCTAATTTTTTCGTTATTGATTGAAAAACTAAAATTGACTGTGTTTTCATTAACAATAAAAGATTTTGGATTCACATTATAAGCACGATATTTTTTATCATCGATTAAATTTTGATTTTGCAATTCTCCAAAGAAACTTTCATCATAAATAATATTACCATGAATATATTTAATCCCCTGTTGTTGAACTTTTTCAATTATTTCTGAAAGATCTGCATAAGTAAGAGTTGGATCACCATATCCTTTAATAATCAAATCGCCATACAGGTGATTATTTTTTATGGTTCCTTTATAAAGCACTTCTGTTTTCCATTGGTATTGAGGGCCTAAAGATTGGAGTCCAGCATAAGTCGTGATGAGCTTCATCACCGAAGCTGGATTAAATGCTTTGTGTTCGTTATAGCTAAAAATTTTATTTCCCTTAGAAATATTTTTAATATAAAGCGAGTAATTTTCTTTTGATAGCTCTGACCGATTAAGTATTTTATTAATTGCATCAATGTCCGTATCGGCAAATACGACATTTATTGATAAAACCCATATGAAAAATAAAAATCGCATACTTATAAGGATGATTGGATGACTTTAAAGGTCGTATCAATCATGAAATCAATTTCATCATGATTAATCACGTATGGCGGCATAAAATAAATCGTATTACCTATAGGTCTTATTAAGAGGCCATTATCAATGACTTTCATACTTATTTTTTTGAGTAACTTTTTTGTAATCCCTTCAAGATCAAATGCCCATATCATGCCTATATTTCTATCATTAGAAATAGGGAGGGATGCGAGTATTTTAATTTTTTCTGATACATAAGCTGAAATTTTTTTATTTTGATTGATCACATCATGCTGTTCAAAATAGCTTAATGTGCCTAATGCAGCACTGCAAGCTAGAGGATTGCCTGTGTAGCTATGTGAATGAAGAAAACCTTTTTCTATCTTATCTTCATAAAATGCCATATAAATGTCATCGGTCGTTAATACAGCCGACAATGGAAGATAGCCGCCTGTTAATCCTTTTGATAGACAAATAAAATCAGGCTTAATATTTGCATGTTCAAATGCAAACATTTTTCCTGTTCTGCCAAAGCCTACTGCAATCTCATCGTCGATAAGATGGATTTGATATTGCGTGCAAAGTTCTCTTGCTTTTGCTAAATAAATTGAATGGTACATCCCCATACCAGTTGCACATTGCACAAGTGGCTCCAAAATAAAAGCTGCTATGTGCTGATGATTTTCCTGAAGGTATGCTTCTAAATCTTTAATGCATCTCAATGCATAAGATTCTGCTGTCTCACCCTTGTCGGCAAATCGCCAGTCAGGTGTTTTAATGGGATTATTTTTTCTAATTAATGAAGCATAATTTTTTCTAAAGAGTTTGATGCCCGTTACAGATAAAGCCCCAAGCGTTTCGCCGTGGTAACTATTTTCTAAATAAATTAATTTATTCTTTTTGGTTAGTCCTTTGTTTTTCCAGTAATGGACGCTCATCTTAATAGCAATTTCAATGGCATTCGATCCATCGCTACCATAAAAAGCGTGACCTAAATTTGTGAGTTTACTTAATTTTTCAGAGAGCTGTATTGCTGGCTCGTGAGTTAACCCTGCAAGCATGACATGCTCAACGAGATCAAGCTGGTCTGTAATAGATTTTTTAATTTCACTTTGGTTATGTCCAAATAAATTGACCCACCACGAACTGATGGCATCTAAATATTTTTTTTCATCATAATCGTATAACCAAACGCCATCGCCTCGCCTAATTGGGATAATAGATTGCGCTTGTTGAATTTTCATTTGCGTACATGGATTCCACAAGCTTTTTAAACTTCTATCAATGTAATGCTGATTCTTCATACATTAAGGTGCTGGATTCATATGAGTTAAATGAATACTTTCAATATCATCTAATAAATCTTTAGATAAACTTCTGTTGTACGCCTCAATATTTTCTTTTAATTGATCAAGTGATGTAGCACCTACAATCGTCGATGTCACAAACCACTGATGATATACAAATGCTAATGCCATTTCTGTTAACGTCATGTCATGTTTTGATGCTAATACTTCATAAGCTTTCACGGCGGGAAAGACACTAGGCTTGTCATATCTTTGAGCAAAACCTTTAAAAAGTGTTGCCCGCCCTTTCGCATCAATATCTTTTAAATACTTTCCAGTGAGGTGTCCAAACGCTAAAGGAGAGTATGCTAAAAATCCGATTTTTTCTCGATACAAAATTTCCGTCATACCAAACTCAAGTCCTCTATTGATCAGGTTGTAACAGTTCTGAACCGAACTTATTAAAGGTAAATCCTTTTCTCTTGCAATACGAATAAATTCCATTACACCCCAAGATTGCTCATTTGAAATACCAATATATTTAATCTTACCCTCTTGAACTAACTTACTTAAAGCCTCTAATTGATCGTCGATGGATACCCATTCTTTTAATTTCGAACCTTCCATTTCTGCACTGGGATCAAATTTATATTGTCCGAACATTGGTACATTTCTTTCAGGCCAATGGAGCTGATACAAATCAATGTAATCTGTTTGCAATCTTTTTAAAGAGCCCTCTACTGCGGCACGTAAATTTTTCTCATCGAAAGCTCGCGGCCCATTACGAATCCAATTTAATGATCTTCTCGGCCCTGCAGCTTTGGTTGCTAAAACGATCTCTTCTCTTTTTTGTTTTTTTAACCAATTACCTAGAATCGTTTCAGTAACGGTAAAGGTACTTTCTTTGGGTGGCACGGGATACATCTCTGCTGTATCAATAAAATTAATGCCGTGAGAAGTTGCCCAATCGAGCTGTAAAAATGCTTCAGATTCGGTGTTTTGCTCCCCAAAGGTCATAGTGCCTAAGGTTATAGGCGCAATAAGCAAATCCGATTGCCCTAGCCTTCGATACTGTTGCTTTTCTATGTAATAACCCATATAAAAATAATGTTTAAATTTAGATAGTTAACGAAATAACACTTGAAATTTTAGGCTTTCATCCCTATTATTAGCACTCTATGACATTGAGTGCTAATCACTCTTGTTTTCGATTTTGATTAATTTTCAAAGAATACACTATTAGGAGAATATGAAATGAAAATTCGCCCTTTACATGATCGAGTAATTGTAAAGCGTCTTGAAGAAGAACGTACAACAGCATCAGGCATCGTTATTCCTGACGGCGCAACAGAAAAACCAGACCAAGGCACAGTAAAAGCTGTGGGTAATGGAAAGATTCTTGAAGATGGCAGCATTAAAAAACTAGATGTCAAAGTAGGTGACAAAGTTCTATTTGGAAAATATGCTGGCCAAGCCGTTAAAGTCGATGGCGAAGAATTACTTGTGATGCGTGAAGAAGACATCATGGGCATTGTTGAATAAAGTCTTAAACATTCATTCATTAATATTTTGGAGAAATAAAAATGGCAGCAAAAGACGTAAGATTTGGTGAAGAAGTTCGCCAAAAAATGATTACCGGTGTAAATATTTTATCGAATGCAGTTAAAATAACACTCGGTCCTAAAGGTAGAAATGTTATTTTAGAGCGTTCATTTGGTGCGCCTACTATTACTAAAGACGGTGTGTCAGTTGCAAAAGAAATCGAACTAAAAGACAAGTTCGAAAATATGGGTGCACAAATGGTTAAAGAAGTTGCATCTAAAACTTCTGATATTGCGGGTGACGGTACAACAACTGCAACTGTGCTTGCTCAAGCGATTATTCGCGAAGGTATGAAATCAGTCGCTGCGGGTATGAACCCAATGGATCTTAAAAGAGGTATCGATAAAGCTGTTGAAGCTGGCGTTGCTGAACTTAAAAAATTAAGTAAGCCATGTACAACAAGCAAAGAAATTGCACAAGTAGGCTCTATCTCCGCTAACTCTGATCACTCTATCGGACAAATCATTGCAGATGCAATGGATAAAGTAGGTAAAGAAGGTGTAATCACCGTTGAAGATGGTTCAGGGTTGACAAACGAATTAGATGTTGTAGAAGGTATGCAATTTGATCGTGGATATCTTTCACCTTACTTCATCAACAATGCAGATCGTCAAATTGCATTATTAGAAAATCCATTTATTCTTTTGCACGATAAAAAAATCTCTAGCATTAGAGATCTTCTCCCGGCGCTTGAGCAAGTGGCTAAATCAAGCCGCCCTCTCCTTATCATTGCTGAAGATATAGAAGGTGAAGCCCTTGCTACTTTAGTCGTAAATAACATTCGTGGTATTTTAAAAACTGTTGCAGTAAAAGCACCTGGCTTTGGCGATAGAAGAAAAGCAATGCTTGAAGATATTGCAATCCTTACGGGCGGTACAGTGATTTCCGATGAAGTAGGCTTAAAATTAGAAACTATCAAAATTGAAGATTTAGGCCAAGCAAAAAGAATTGAAGTGGGTAAAGAAAATACTATCATTATTGATGGTGCTGCTGACGCAAAAAATATTAAGTCACGTATTGCTCAAATCAAAACGCAAATTGAAGAAGCAACAAGCGATTACGATAAAGAAAAACTTCAAGAACGTGTTGCAAAACTTGCTGGTGGTGTTGCTGTGATTAAAGTTGGTGCTACCACTGAAATTGAAATGAAAGAAAAAAAAGCGCGCGTTGAAGATGCGCTTCATGCAACAAGAGCTGCTGTAGAAGAAGGTATTGTTGCAGGCGGTGGCGTTGCTTACATTAGAGTACGTGATGCAATTGCAAAAACTAAAGGTGACAATTCAGATCAAGAAGCCGGTGTTCGCATTGTACTTCGCGCTGTTGAAGAACCTTTAAGACAAATCGTTGCCAATGCTGGTGTAGAACCATCTGTCGTACTTAATAACGTGGTTGCTGGTAAAGGCAATTATGGCTTCAATGCTGCAAATGAAACTTATGGCGACATGGTTGAAATGGGTGTTTTAGATCCTACTAAAGTTACTCGAACTGCACTCCAACATGCAGCCTCTATTGCAGGTCTGATGTTAACGACTGATTGTATGATAGCCGACCTTCCTAAAGATGACTCTCCAGCAATGGGTGGTGGTGACATGGGTGGTATGGGTGGTATGATGTAACTCAAAAGCATTAATGAAAAAAGACCTCTTGAAGAGGTCTTTTTTTTAATCTTTTTTTTATCTATCAATAAATTAGGATAGCATTACACCTCATGAATGTATCCCTGACCAACCAAAATCAATTCAAAGATTTAAATGAAAAACAAATTGAAGCTGTAACGCTTCAAAATGAGTCTGCACTCATTCTCGCTGGTGCAGGAAGTGGTAAAACCAAAGTACTCACCTCCAGAATTGCATGGCTTATTCAAACAAATATTGTTAGTCCATTTGGTCTTATCGCGGTGACATTTACAAATAAAGCCGCAAAAGAGATGTTACAAAGAATCACTATGCAACTACCTATCAATACGCGAGGTATGTGGGTAGGTACATTCCATGGTTTATGTAATCGATTTCTTAAAACGCATGCAAGAGATGCTAACTTGCCTGAAACATTTCAAATACTAGACAGTCAAGATCAGCTATCTTTAATTAAAAGAACAATGAAATTAATAAATGTAGATGATGAAACTTATGTGCCTAAACAATTACAGCACTATATTAACGGTAGTAAAGATCAGGGCTTAAGAGCTGCGCATATCGATAGTTATGACACATACTCAAAAAAATTAAATGAAATCTATCTTGAATATGAAAAACAATGTCAAAAAGAAGGTTTAGTGGATTTTGGTGAATTACTTTTAAGATGCTATGAACTTTTCGAAAAAAATACTGTAATACGTCAGCATTACCAAGATCGATTTAAGCATATTCTTATTGACGAATTTCAGGATACAAGTGAACTGCAATATAAATGGCTAAAACTTCTTGCAGGAAATAGCAGTTATGTTTTTGCTGTAGGAGATGATGATCAATCTATTTATAGTTTTAGAGGTGCTCGAGTTGGAAATATGAAAGATCTCGAAAAAGATTTTCATGTCAAACAAATTATTAAACTCGAACAAAATTACAGATCTAAAAGTAATATTCTAAATACAGCAAATGCCATTATTGATCATAATAAAAATAGATTAGGCAAGAACTTATGGACTTCTTCTGGAGAAGGTGACCCCATAAGAATCTATACAGGCCATACTGATATTGATGAGGCTAAATTTATTGTGGATGAAATCAAAATGCTTTATAGAGAAGGCGTTTCTCTTAATCATATTGCTATTCTTTATAGAAGCAATGCGCAGTCCCGAGTTCTCGAACACAATATTTTTTTATCTAATTTACCTTATAGGGTCTATGGTGGATTACGCTTCTTTGAACGCGCTGAGATTAAACATGCCATTGCCTATTTAAGACTGATTGCAAATAAAAATGATGACAGTGCATTTTTAAGAATTGTAAATTTTCCAACGCGGGGTATAGGAAGTAGATCTTTAGAAAATCTTCAAGATATCTCAAAAAAAGATAGTTGTAGTTTATGGGGTGCAGCAGTGAAATCATCGGACCAAATATCGACGATTAAAAAGGGACTCCCTTATTTCATTCATCTCATCAAATATATAGAAAGTGGATTTGAAGAGTTAACGCTTCCTCAAATGATTGATCTCATCATTAATGAATCAGGACTTAAAGATCACTATACAAATGAAAAAGATGGTTTAGATAGAGTATCCAACTTAAACGAATTAGTTTCTGCAGCAGCGACCTTTCTTAATAATGATAATAATGAATCCGTAAATCCGCTTGGAGATTTTTTAAATTACTCCTCACTAGAAAGTGGCGATATGCAAGCAAGTGAAGTTTCAGATGCTATTCAGCTCATGACCATTCATTCATCCAAAGGACTAGAATTTGATGTAGTCTTTATTTCTGGTCTTGAAGAGGGTTTATGTCCACATGAACAAAGCTTATTTGAATCTAAAGGTCTCGAAGAAGAAAGAAGGCTTATGTATGTTGCTGTGACTAGGGCCAGATCAAAATTATATTTAAGTTATGCATTGTCGAGAATGCTTCATGGTCAAACAAGGTATGGCATGCCATCAAGATTCTTAGAGGAAATTCCTGAGAATCTCATCAAAAATATTAATGCAATTAATTTTAAAGGTAATTTAGATCAAATTGAGGAAAGTAATTCTAAACCATCCCAACAAAAACATACCTGGAAGATTGGCGAGTCTGTTATGCATGAAAAATTTGGTCAAGGTACTGTTTTAGGTTACGAGGGAAATACAGGCGACTTAAGAATACAAATTAAATTTAACAAAGCAGGTACTAAATGGCTCGCAATGGAATACGCAAAACTATTTAAACACTAATAGCTTTTTGCAGATTTAAAAATATCTCGATAACTAATGTATTGAAATGCAAACATTACTGATGTAACCACGAGTAATGCAAAGAAAATCACTGCGCCCATTAATGAAGGCGCTATAGTTGGAAAAAATGAAGCCAATGATCCAATCAATACTCCACATGACAACATAAATAATATTGCTGCTGTCGAAAAAATAAACCATGAAAGGCCTAAAGGAAAAATATATATTAACGATCCTGCGACGCTCGATTTAATCGATTTAAATAATGAGTAATGGTTATACACAATTAACATCGGCGAAAACCAAGTTGCCATAAGTAATGGCAATAAGAGTAAGATTAATTTACCTATCATTGGTACAAAATTATTAATGACATTAATAAGCTCATTATTATTTTCTGATAATTGAATGAAATGGTGTATTTCAGAATTTAAAACCATCGTCACCATCGCTGCATAAGTTAAACAGATGAGACCGAGCGTGAGTAATGCAGGTAATCTGGGTTTAATTTTTTCATAAATCGCTAAAAATGTTTCATGCTTATTTTTGTCGTGAATTTTATAAAAGTTAACTGCAAACAATAAAAATATAGGCCAAATCAAAATAGATACAATTGAAAAAATTTGAAGCATAGGTATAGAAGGTAAAAGTATAAAAATAAAAAGATAAATTAAGCTCAACATTAATGATTGATTAGGTGTTTTTTTAAAAAGCAAAAAACTTTCTTTGTTCCAACGAATAGAATCTTTAAATGTAATTTTTTTCATATCGATTTACCTTGTATGCTAACTCATACGTTGCTTTAAAATTTTCTTAAAATGTTTGGGGTCTTTCTTGTAGGTTAGTTCACCTTCTTCAGCATGATAAAAATCATTAAGCCTTGAAACCCAAAATCTAAGTGATGCCAATCTTAATATATCATTCCAAGCTTTATCTTCTGCGTCACTAAATAATCTTATTTTTTTATATGCGCTTAAGAAAGCATTCAATCTTTCTTCATCAAAAGAGCCATCTTCATTCACACACCAATCATTCACAGCAATAGCCACATCTAAAATAAGGTAATCTGTACAAGCATAATAAAAATCAATAACCCCTGATACTTCATTATTTAAAAAAAGTACGTTATCTTTAAATAAATCTCCATGAATAGTGGATTTAGGTAACTTATAATTTTGCTTTTCTTGGTAAGCGATTTCTTCTTTTAATAATTCATCTTCGTCTAAAGGTAATTTACCGAGTAAAGTATTAGCCGTTTTTTTAATCCATGTAAGATCTCTTGTATTTTGATGATGAGTCTCAAAATCTTTTGCAATGGTATGTAACTCAGCTAAGTTTTTACCCACGGTTCCACAGTGATTAGCTTCAGGTTTTGTGAGTTCCTTACCTTTAAGACACGACACGATTAAAGCTGGCTTATTTTTTAAAATACTTAAAGCTGTACCATTTTTTTTGAGGATAGGTTTGGGACATAAAAATGCGTGCTTTGCTAAATGAGACATGAGATTTACAAAGTACGGGAGATCTTCTATTGAATTTTTTTCGAAGAGCGTTAAAACAAATTGATCATTCTTCGTCATCAAAAAATAGTTAGTATTCGTAATGCCAGATTTAATGCCTTGATAACCAGTAAGATCATCCAACGCATAATCTTTAAGCCAGCTTTTTAGTTCTTCAATATTAACTGATGTATAGACAGACATAAAAAAAGGGCCTAAAGCCCTTTCAAAAAATTTAAAATCTAAATATTACCCATTTAGGAACCGATAAAGGTTGGCTAGGGCCATCATATCTTGCCCAACCACCATCCTGATCCTCTTTAAGCAAATAATAAGAAGGGCCGCCACCTGAAGGGGACACTTTCATCATATAAAGTTCACCGTTGATACGATATTCTTCAACAGTATCTGCACCTTTTTTGGTGATCGTAATTTGAGGTTCATCCACCACATCGCTTTCAAAGTTCTTCGGTGGAGGTTTTATATCTTCCAATGGCTCAAGTTTTTTTTCAGCCATTACATTTAAACTCAAGAAGCTGATTGCCAAACAAAACACTTTAATTTTATTTTGTTTTCTCATAGCAAAGATTCTAACAAAAAACCTTTATATGGTATGGTTTATTTAACAATTTATAAATAAAGTTGAGCTTTTCTCTCTGCCGGAGATAGAGTAAATCCAATAGATTCGTAGTGATTAAATATCGCATTCACAATCTCTTTAGGCTCTTCAAGAACCTGAATAAGATCTAGATCTTTTTTAGAAGCCATATTCTCTTGAATCATTTTATCTTTTAACCAATCTAATAAGCCAGACCAAAATTTCTTGCCCACCAGAATAATAGGAATCTTTCTTGATTTACCTGTTTGCACAAGTGTAATTACCTCCATAAGCTCATCAAGTGTCCCAAATCCACCAGGGAGAACTATATAAGCTGAGGCATATTTAATAAACATCACTTTTCGCATAAAAAAATATTTAAAATTAATCGAGATATCTTGATAATCATTCGCTTTTTGTTCATGGGGCAAATTAATATTTAGTCCAATACTGGGACCTTTACCTAAAGAAGCTCCTTTATTAGCTGCCTCCATAAGACCGGGACCACCACCAGAAATAACGCTAAATCCTGAATTAGATAATGCTTCTGCTATATCCACAGTAAGTTTGTAATAAGGATTATCTTCACTTACCCGAGCACTGCCAAATATAGATACTGCCGGAGTTATTTTTTTAAGTTTTTCGGTAGCACCAACAAATTCTGACATAATTTCAAATGCATGCCAGGATTCACTCTCGTTATGAGTTTCATCAAATAATTCTGGGCCGTTAAATTTAGGTATTTTTTTATCTGCTGACATAAAAACTTTCAAAGTTAAACAATGAAAACACTATTATTGGTTGATGGTTCTTCTTATCTTTACAGGGCATTTCATGGACTGCCTGACCTTAGAAATAGTCACCAAGAACCTACTGGAGCTATTTACGGTGTCTTAAATATGCTCAGAAAGCTCCATAAAGAATTCCCTTCTGATTATAGCGCTTGCGTTTTTGATGCAAAAGGAAAAACTTTCAGAAATGATCTTTATCCTGAATATAAGGCTAATCGATCAGCGATGCCTGAAGATCTAGTAACACAAATTAAACCTCTTCATGAAGCAATTACAGCCATGGGTTGGCCTATTATCATTAAAGAAGGTGTAGAGGCTGATGATGTTATTGGGACACTCTGTAAAGAGGCAACTCAACATCAATTTAATGTAGTGGTCTCCACAGGCGACAAGGATTTAGCTCAGCTTGTAAATGAGCATGTGATTTTAATTAATACCATGAGCAATGAAAAGCTTGACATTGAAGGTGTCAAAAATAAATTTGGTCTATTGCCTAATCAAATCATTGATTACTTAACGCTTATTGGAGATACGTCAGATAACGTGCCTGGCGTTGAAAAAGTGGGCCCTAAAACTGCATTGAAATGGCTTAATGAATATCAAACGCTTGATAATATTGTCAGTAATGCTTCTCAGTTTTCTGGCGTAGTTGGTGAAAATTTAAGGAAAGCATTGAATTGGATCCCAAAAGCAAAAGATCTTATTACGATTCGATGTGATTTAGATATCGACAAAAATTGGGATAATTTAAAACCCAAAGCACAAGATCATTCCACACTAGAAAATTTATATCAAAGATTTGAATTTAAGAATTGGCTCAATGAAATTAAAGATGGTGAGCAAAAAAAAAATAACTCGAGCAATGTAAGCGAAGAAAAAGTATCTATCAAATCACCTAGCCATTTTATTTCTAAAATAAAATATGACACGATATTTGATGAGACTTCATTAAATGGCTGGCTAGAAAAAGTTAAAGAAAAAAACTATTTGTGCGTTGATACGGAAACTAACTCACTTGATCCTATGCAGGCCAAAATTGTAGGTATATCAATGGCTGTGACTGCAGGCGAAGCTGCTTATATTCCTCTAGCACATGATTATCCTGGCATGGCTAATCAGTTGTCACTTGATCATACATTAAGCTTATTAAAACCAATCTTAGAGGATGAAAAAATTAAAAAGATTGGGCAAAACATAAAATATGATGCACATGTATTTTTAAATCACGGTATACATCTTAAGGGTATCCAGCATGATACGATGTTACAAAGCTATGTCACTGAAAGTCATCAAAGCCATGGTATGGATAATTTAAGCTTGAGGCATTTAGGTCACACTTGTGTCAGCTATGAGGAGGTTACAGGCAAAGGTGTAAACCAACTTAAATTTAATGAAGTAGATATTGATATTGCATCTAATTATTCGTCTGAAGATGCTGATATTACATTGCAATTAAATCAATTTTTTAATCCTGTGATTGAAAACGACGCGCCACTCAAATTTATCTACGAAAAAATTGAAATGCCTACTTCTGAAGTGCTTTTAAAAATTGAAAGGAATGGTGTGCTCATTGATGACAAAAAATTAAACGGCCAAAGTCATGAAATTGGGAAAAAAATTCTCTTACTTGAAGATGAAGCTTACCAATTAGCTGGACAGCCTTTTAATTTAGCATCTCCCAAACAACTACAAGATATTTTATTTAATAAATTAGGTATCAAACCTTTAAAGAAAACACCTTCAGGTGCGCCTTCTACAGATGAAGATGTGCTTCAGGAATTGGCGCTTGATTATCCATTGCCAAAATTATTACTCGAACATCGAAGTTTATCTAAACTGAAATCAACCTACACAGATAAATTACCAAAAATGATTAATCCAAGTACTGGACGAATTCATACAAGCTACAATCAAGCGGTTGCAATTACTGGAAGACTTGCAAGTTCGGATCCTAATTTACAAAATATTCCAATTAGAACATTAGAAGGTAGAAAAATAAGAGAGGCATTCATTGCCAATCAAGATTTGTCTATTCTCTCTGCTGACTACTCACAAATAGAACTAAGAATCATGGCACATCTATCTCAAGATAAAAGGTTACTTGATGCATTTAAGAATAATGAGGACATTCATAAATCAACCGCAGCTGAAATTTTTAATTGTGATCTGAATGCCGTTTCACAAGAACAAAGACGCTACGCCAAAGTAATTAATTTCGGATTGATATATGGAATGAGTGTGTTTGGGTTATCTAAATCACTTGGAATCGAAAGAAGTGCTGCCTCAAATTATATTGAAACTTATTTTGCTAGATACCCTGGTGTTAAGTGCTATATGGAAGACACAAAATTATTCGCTAAAGATAAGGGTTATGTAGAAACTTTTTTTGGAAGGCGATTATGGATTCCAGAAATTAATGGCTCAAATGGTATTAGAAGAGCTGCAGCAGAAAGAGCCGCAATTAATGCGCCTATGCAAGGAACAGCTGCTGATCTCATCAAACTAGCTATGATTGAAGTTGATCAATGGCTTACTAAGAATAAAAATTTAAAAACTAAAATGATTATGCAAGTACATGATGAACTTGTTTTTGAAGTTCCTAATAATGAAATTGAAATCTTACAAAAAGAATTGCCCATTTTAATGGAAGGGGTCGCAAAACTTGATATCCCTCTTATTGTGGATATTGGTGTTGGATTGAATTGGGATGCGGCACATTAAAATGGAATTCGGGGCCCTAATTATTGGCGATGAGATTTTATCTGGTAAAAGACAAGATAAACATTTTGATTACCTACAAAAAACATTAAAAAAATATGGGCTTTTATTATCTTGGGTTAAATATATTCAAGATGATTCACATGAAATTATTCAATCAATCAAGGAGTCAATAAACCCTCAAACAATTGTTTTTTCTTTCGGAGGCATTGGAGCTACCCCTGACGACTTTACAAGACAGGCTGCTGCAGATGCATTTAACTTGAAATTAATCCGTAATGATGAAGCTGTTAAAAGAATTGAAGTACAATTTGGTGAAGGCGCTTACCCTAAGAGGATTTTAATGGCGGATATTCCAGATAGCGCATTATTAATTCCAAATGAAATTAATAAAATACCTGGATTCAAAATCAGACATTATCATTTTCTACCTGGATTTCCTGAAATGGCTTGGCCAATGGTTGAATGGATCTTAAATGAATACTATAAAGGCCTATTAAATCAAAATGATTTCGCTGAGGCTTCTATTTGGGTTAATGATGTAAGCGAAAGTCAATTAATCGATTTAATGAATGGTATTGTAAAAAAATATCCAGAAATTAAGCTTTTTAGCCTACCTAAATTAAGACCTGTTAAGACAATTGAGCTTGGAGTTAAAGGCCAATCAAAATTAGTTCATGAAGCCATTCAAGAAATACAAGCGAAAATAGTTCATTTAGGCTACCTATGGCATAAGTAATTTTAAGACTTTACTTTTATAAATAGTCATTTGCCTATAAAATAGGCAACTTTCCCTAAACAAATATACATAGTGCAAATAGGTTATATTTCCATTAAAAACAATTTGGTTGTTGCTCCGATGGCAGGCGTCACAGACCGTCCTTTCCGTCAGCTTTGCAAAAACTTTGGTGCTGGTATGGCAGTAAGCGAAATGGTGACATCAAACTCACTTCTACACGGAAGTCAGAAAACACTTCGTCGAGCTAATCATGAGGGCGAAGTTGATCCAATCTCAGTTCAAATCGCAGGAGCCGATCCAAAAATGATGGCCGAAGCTGCACAGTTTAATGTGGATCATGGTGCGCAAATTATTGATATCAACATGGGATGTCCTGCAAAAAAAATATGTAATGTAATGGCAGGATCAGCGCTTCTTAAAGATGAGCCGCTTGTTCAAAAAATATTATCATCGGTTGTTAGCTCTGTAGATGTCCCTGTCACATTAAAAATAAGAACTGGTTGGAACACCAACAATCGTAACGCTGTAGACATTGCAAAAATTGCTGAAGATATTGGCATTAAAGCATTAGCTATTCATGGCAGAACAAGAGCTTGTTTATACATGGGCGATGCCGAGTACGACACCATTGCTAAAGTAAAACAGTCAGTAAAGATTCCTGTGATTGCTAATGGTGATATCACAACCCCCGAAAAAGCTAAATATGTTTTAGATTACACCGGTGTAGATGGCGTAATGATTGGCAGAGCAGCTCAAGGTAAGCCTTGGATTTTTAGAGAAATCGATCATTATCTTAAAACGGGAAAGCATTTAGATAATCCATCTATTGATGAAATAAAAAATATCACGATTGCTCATGTAAATGAACTCTATGACTTCTATGGCGAAAATGCAGGATTAAAAATTGCTAGAAAACATATCTCCTGGTACACGAAAAGATTAAAAAATTCTGCAAATTTTAGACGCTATATGAATACAATTGAAACAGTTGATGAACAAATTAAAACAATTGAAAATTATTTCAATTTTCTCTCGATTGAATCCCCTTATATAAAGTATGAAGAAGAAATGTTGGTAGCCTAATGGAAAAGAAAACAGATATACCTGATTGTGTAAACCAGTCCTTAGATCAGTTCTTCAAAGACTTAAATGGCGAAAATCCAACCAATGTTTATGACATGGTTGTAAACATGGTTGAAAAGCCGCTATTAACTTACATTATGGGCATATCAAAAGGCAACCAAAGTAAGGCGGCAGAAATTCTTGGTCTCAATAGAAACACTCTTAGAAAAAAATTAAAACAACATAAGATTGATATCTAGTCATGATTAAAATAAAACGAGCTCTTATAAGCGTATCAAATAAAAAAGGCATCATCGAATTCGCCAAAGTATTACTTAAATACAATATTGAAATTCTTTCAACCTGTGGTACAGCAAAATTATTTATAGATAATAATATTCCTGTAATTGAAGTAAGTGATTACACAGGATTTCCTGAAATGCTAGACGGAAGAGTCAAGACACTTCATCCAAAAATACATGGTGGCATTCTTGGTAAAAGAGATAATGACAAACATCTAGAAATCATGACCAAATCTAATATTCCTTTAATTGACTTAGTCGTAGTTAACTTATATCCATTTGAAGCAACTATATCTAAAGAAAATTGCCCATTATCTGAAGCTATTGAAAACATCGATATTGGTGGCCCAGCCATGATTAGATCGTCAGCAAAAAATTATCATGGTGTGGCAGTTGTTACAGATGTCGCAGACTACAAAATTATTGAAGACACCTTAAGTAAAAATGATGGTGCAATCAATCTAGAATTGAGATTTAGTTTAGCTAAAAAAGCTTTTGAACATACCGCAAATTATGATTCAGCTATTTCAAATTACCTTAATGGCCTAAACACAAACAAAAATCTAGCTTACCCAAATAAACTTAACCTCACTTTTAATAAAAAAATAGATTTACGTTACGGCGAAAATCCGCATCAAAGTGCATCTTTTTATGTGGATGAAATTTCTAACATAGGCTCGTTAGCAAGCTTTAAACAATTACAAGGCAAAGAACTTTCTTATAACAATTTAAATGATGCAGATACTGCTTGGGAATGCGTTAAAAGCTTTAAATTTCCATCTTGCGTAATTGTTAAGCATGCTAATCCATGCGGTGTTGGATCCTCTAAAGATCTTTTAGATGCTTACAAAAAAGCATTTTCAACAGACCCTACATCTTCATTTGGCGGCATTATTGCATGTAATGTACCATTAGATAAAAATACTGCAACTCAAATCATCACACAATTTGTTGAAGTTGTGATTGCTCCATCTTACGACAGTGAATCACTTAAAATTTTTGAATCAAAACCAAATATACGATTATTAGAAGTTGCTCTCGATAATAATTTTAATTCTATCGAATTAAAAAAAATTGGCGGCGGTTTATTAGTGCAGTCACCTGATGACTTTAATATAGATATTAATAACTGTAAAATCGTATCTAAACTCAAACCAAATGAAGAGCAAATGTCTGACATGCTTTTTGCATGGCGTGTTGCTAAGTTTGTCAAATCAAATGCAATCGTATTTTGCAAGAACAATCAAACTTTAGGTATAGGCGCGGGTCAGATGAGTAGAGTCGATAGTACTAAAATTGCTTCGATTAAAGCCAAAAATGTAAATTTAGACTTAACAAATTCAGTGGTAGCTTCAGATGCCTTTTTTCCGTTTAGGGATGGTATTGACGTTCTCGCTGCCGCTGGTGCGAAATGTGTTATTCAACCAGGTGGGAGCTTAAGAGATGAGGAAGTTATTTCCGCTGCTGACGAATTAGGGATTGTAATGTTATTTACCGGATACCGTCACTTTAGGCATTAACTTATGAAAGTTTTAGTGATTGGGAGTGGCGGAAGAGAACATGCTATGGCATGGAAGCTTTCTCAAAGCAGTAAAGTTAAATCTATTTTTATTGCTCCAGGAAACGGTGGAACTCACCTAAATCCAAAATTCAAAAATATTGATCTTACGAATATTAACCTTCTTGCTGATTTCGCAACTAAAGAAACAATTGATTTAACTGTGATTGGCCCTGAACTTCCTCTATCTAAAGGTATTGTTGATTTATTTAAATCTAAAAAATTAAATATCTTTGGCCCTACTCAGAGAGCTGCTCAGCTTGAAAGCTCTAAAGGTTTTGCTAAAGACTTTATGTATAGACACAATATTCCCACTGCAAAATATAAAACATTTAAAACATCTGATGAAGCTCATCAGTATATCAATGAACAAGGTGCTCCCATTGTCATTAAAGCTGATGGGCTAGCTTCTGGAAAAGGCGTCATAGTAGCTATGACAGAAAAAGAAGCTCATGATGCAATTAACTTTATGCTTGTAGATAATAAATTTGGTGATGCAGGAGCTAAAGTCGTCATTGAGGAATTTCTTGAGGGTGAAGAAGCAAGCTTTATGGTGATATGTGATGGAAAAACAATTCTTCCGCTTGCTACAAGTCAAGATCATAAAAGACTTCTTGATCGCGACATAGGGCCTAACACGGGAGGTATGGGAGCTTACTCACCTGCGCCCGTGGTAACTGAGGAAGTTTACTCTAAAGTCATAAATGAAATTATTCATCCTACTATTCATGGCATGGCTAAAGATGGTATTCCATTTACTGGTTTTCTTTACGCCGGATTAATTATCGCTAAAAATGGTAACGTAAAAACATTGGAATACAATTGTCGTATGGGTGATCCTGAGACTCAGCCTATTCTTATGAGACTTAAAAGTGATTTATTTGAGATCCTCTATAACGCAGCACTAGGTCAACTCAATTCAATAAAAATTGAATGGGACTCAAGAACAGCATTAGCTGTTGTTTTAGCTTCAGCAGGCTATCCTGAAAATCCAAAACTAAATGATGAAATCTATATTGAAGATCGCCTGATCCCTGACAGTTATATTTTTCATGCAGGCACGATATTTAAAAACAATAAGCTTCTAACCTCGGGTGGAAGGGTTTTGGCTGTTACAGCGTTAGGTAATTCTATAAAAGAAGCTCAATCTAAAGCCTATGAGGTTATCAATACCGTCAAGTTCAACGGAGCTCAATATCGAAAAGATATAGGTTATAAAGCATTAAATAACAATTAAATTGGCTAATCAGCGCTTAATTCGATATTTAAAACAAGGTGGCATCATAGCCTACCCTACTGAATCTTGTTTTGGACTTGGTTGTGATCCAAAAAATAAACGTGCAATAGAAAAAATTCTATACTTAAAAAAAAGAGTTCGATCAAAAGGTTTTATTTTAATTAGTTCAAAAATAAATCTTTTTAATGCTTATATTAAAAATATCACTGAAATACAAAAAAAAGAATTGATAACTGTATGGCCTGGCCCTCACACTTGGACGGTCCCTGCATCTAATTACTGTCCTCCATGGTTAAAAGGCAAAACGCACAATATTGCTATAAGATTACCTGAAGTAAAAAGTACTTTAAAATTATTAAATTCAATTAACTTCCCAATCACTTCAACAAGTGCTAACTTAAGCCATAAACAATCCATTAAAACATTAAGAGCGTGTAAAAATATTTTCAAAAAAAAGGTAAAAATTATTGAAGGAAATATTGGTAATGAAAAGAAACCGACAACTATTCAAGATTTTATTAGTAAGAAAATAATTAGAAAGTAATATGATTAATTCAAATATAGTTTTTGAGTACTTTAATAATCTTCAAACAAATATTGTTGAAACGCTTCAGATTGTTGATGGGAAAAATTTCATTAACGATTCATGGCAACGAAAAGAAGGTGGTGGTGGAACTTCTTGTCTATTAGAAAATGGTCATGTATTTGAAAGAGCGGGCGTTGGATTTTCTCATATTTTAGGCGATAAGTTGCCTCGTTCAGCAAGTGTTGCTCATCCAGAAGCTTCTGATAGAAAATGGGAGGCTATAGGCTTGTCATTAGTCCTACACCCTAAAAATCCTTATGCGCCTACAGTACATATGAATGTAAGATTTTTTATTGCAAAAAAGGAAGGTCTTGAAGATATTTGGTGGTTTGGGGGCGGTATGGATTTAACCCCGTATTATGGCTTTGAAGAAGATGCAATTCACTTTCACCAAACTCTCAAAACCATGCTTGATCAATACGATTCAAAACTTTATCCAGAATTTAAAAAAAATTGCGACGAGTATTTTTATCTAAAACATCGTAACGAACCTAGAGGGATTGGAGGGATTTTTTATGATGACTTTAATCACTTGGGCTTTAATGAGTCCTTTAATTTAAATAAATCAGTAGGCGACGTTTTTTTAAATACATACTTACCTATTCTTCAAAGAAGGAAAGATATTAATTACACAGAAAAAGAAAGAGATTTTCAGCTCTATAGACGTGGTCGTTATGTAGAATTTAATTTAATATTTGATCGTGGTACTCTATTTGGCTTGCAATCTAATGGGAGAGCTGAGTCAATTTTAATATCAATGCCACCGATGGTTCAATGGAAATATGATTGGAAACCAGAAATGGGAAGTAAAGAAGAAAAGTTATATACGCACTTTTTAACAAACAAAGATTGGCTGAGTTATGAATAATTTTTTTGCACAAATTTTTAGAAAAAAACATATACACCATAAACATCCAGCAAATTTAAAAAAGTGTCTTGACGCTCTAGATTTAACTTTACTTGGTGTGGGCTGCATTATAGGAACAGGTATTTTTGTATTGACTGGAATTGCTGCTGCAAATCAAGCCGGTCCTGCAGTAATCCTATCTTTTGTAGTTTCTGGTTTTGCATGTGCTTTCGCTGCCCTGTCTTATGCGGAGCTTTCTTCATCTGTTGGTGGTTGCGGAAGTGCTTATGGTTACAGCTACGTTGCATTTGGTGAATTCTTTGCATGGATTATTGGCTGGATATTACTTATGGAATACGGTATGTCGATTGCTGCAGTGGCGAATGGATGGTCAGGTTATTTTAATAATACATTAACTGCTATGAATATTGGCTTACCTGACTCATTAACAAAAGCACCTTCTTTGGGTGGATTCGTCAATCTACCAGCTATGGTGATTATATTAATAATAATGTCATTACTTATTATTGGTGTTAAACAAAGCGCTAAATTTAATGCTGCAATGGTGTTTGTAAAGCTCTTAACTATTACATTGTTTATTTCAGTTGCTATTTTTAATGTCAATCCGGCTAACTGGCATCCTTTTATGCCTTATGGTTGGTTTACAACATTGCCTGATGGAAAAACAGTTGGTGTTCTTGCGGGAGCCTCATTAGTTTTTTTTGCTTATGTAGGTTTTGATGCAGTTTCAACAGCTGCTGAAGAAGCTATCAATCCTCAAAGGGATCTGCCAAAAGGAATAATTGGCTCACTTGCATTTTGTACTGTAATTTATATTATCGTCGCATCACTTCTTACTGGTGTTGTTCCGTATCAAGAGCTTAATGTATCTTCACCTGTAGCTTATGCTCTTGAAAAAATAGGCTTTCAAGGCGCGTCAGCACTTGTTGCTACAGGTGTTATTGCCGGCCTCACTACCGTCATGCTTGTACTTTATTTTGCATTAACAAGAATTATTTTTGCTATGAGTAGAGATGGATTACTACCTCATATTTTAAGTGAAGTAAATCAAACTACTAACACCCCTATAAGAGTAATTATTTTATGTGGATTAATAATATCTGCGATTGCCGGTTTTATACCTTTAGGTACTTTGGCTGAGATTGTTAATATCGGAACATTGGCTGCTTTTGTAATTGTCTCATTGGGAGTTATTTTTATAAGAAAACTTCATAAGGAAAATAAATCTACTTTTAAAAATAAATGGCACCCGCTTATTCCACTCTTAGGAATCTTTTCATGCGGAGCACTTATGTTTTTCTTACCAGCTGAAACATGGAGAAGATTTTTTATTTGGATATTTATTGGTATTATTTTTTACTTTGCATACTCAATGAAACATAGTCATCTAAATAAAAAACCGGCCTAAGCCGGTTTTTTATTTGATTGTTTATCTTAAAGAGATAAAATCCATTGAACGATTGTTTTAATATCTTCATCTTTAACTTGCGGGCTATTTGCTGGCATCGGAACTGGTCCCCATACACCGCTACCGCCTGCTTTAACTTTAGCCACTAACTTTGTTTGAGCACCTTTATCATTTTTATACTTAGAAGCCACTTCTTTGTAGCTTGGGCCAACTACTTTTTTTTCAACACTATGGCATGCAAAACAACCTCTTTTTTGAGCTAATGCTTCGGCAGCTTTTGCATCTGCAGCCTGAGCTTGATTTACTAGCAATACACTAACCATTGCAATACTTAAAATTACTGATTTCATGATATCTCCAACTAAATTAATTTTTTATGTTAGCTATAATAACGCTAACCCTTAAGTTTTCAAAATATTTTAATACTTTTATTTTAAATTTCCTGAACTAAATACTCAGCTATTAAACTATGTGTCTGATTTGGATAAACGATTACTGCATTCTCTAATGTATTCACATTTTCAACACATACCATAGTTCTCCATTCACCATCTTGTCCCATATCTCCCATCTCTTTTGCTTTTTTCTCCCATGGAGTCCAAACTACAGTTGTATCACTAAATTCCTTTTTTACCGTGATGATTCTTTTTAATCCTTCGTCATAAATCAAGCAGCTATTCTGCGTATTTAAATAAGCCCGATCAAACTCATCATTAAATGTAATTTCACTCTGTTGTTTTGATTTTTGATAAGTATTAATTTTGTCAGAATAAAGTACATTCTCAAGTCCGCTAATTCTTATTTTTTCAATATCACTAATTTGAAAGTACGTATGATATCCTTCACCAATAGTAAAAGGCTGTGCCGCGAGATTAGATGTTTCTAAATTTAAGTGAATTGATTTACCTATAGTAATTAAGATTTTTAATTCAAATTTATAAGAAAGCTGTCTTGTAACTTCACTTGTTTGAACCATAAAAAGTTTAATCTGTGTAGCGCCACTTTCTAAATCATCAATAGATTGAATTATCCATGGAATGACTCTAGCAAAACCATGTGTACAAAAACTACCATCTGTGGGATGAGCGCCAAACCATGGCCAGCAAATAGGTACTCCTCCTCTAATAGAACGACCTTCTATGTATTTAGCTTGACTTGAGAGCCATAGTACTTGATGTTTAATAGCGTGAGGTTTCCATTGCATGACATGTGCACCTTGTAATGCAATCTTTGCAGTAGCTAATGAATTATTAATTACTACAAATTTTTGACCATTATTATTTTCTATCAACTCAAATGATTTTGAATTGAAGTTATTTTTTTCTGTGCCCATAGGAATGCTAAATTAAATCTCTTCTAATTTTGAAATATCTCTGATAGCACCTTTATCTGCACTTGTGGTCATTAGAGCATATGCTCTTAATGCTTGAGAAATTTTGCGGGTTCTTGATTTAGGTTTGAAGGCCTTCCTCCCTTTGGCAATCATTTTTTTACGACGATCATTCATAACCTGATCATTAATAACTAGATGTATGGATCGATCTGGAATATTAATCTCAATCGTATCATTTTCCTGAACCAAGCCAATCTCACCTTGTTCAGCAGCTTCAGGAGATACATGACCAATACTTAATCCGGAAGTGCCTCCAGAAAATCTTCCATCAGTAATGAGTGCGCAAGCTTTACCTAGGTCCTTCGATTTGAGATACGAAGTAGGATAAAGCATTTCTTGCATACCCGGTCCGCCACGTGGCCCCTCATATATAATCACTACAATATCACCAGAAACAATTTTATCTTGGAGTATCGCTTCAACTGCCGCATCTTGTGATTCAAATACACGTGCACGTCCTTTAAATTTTAAAATGCTGTCATCTACTCCTGCTGTTTTAACAATACAACCATCACGAGCAATATTGCCATAAAGTACAGCAAGTCCACCATCTTGTGAATAAGCATGTTCTTTATTGCGAATACAGCCTTGCTTTCGATCATTATCTAAATCTGGATACATCATACTTTGACTAAATGCAATTGTTGTAGAAATGCCCCCAGGTGCTGCACGGTAAAAATTTTTCACTTCTTCATCTTTGGTTGTTATGATGTCCCAATGATTAATAGCATCACCTAAAGTTTTTGCGTGCACAGTGCCGACATCTTTGTGAATTAACCCTGCACGATTAAGTTCACCTAAAATACCCATAACCCCGCCAGCTCGATGTACATCTTCCATATGGTATTTATTTGTTGCAGGGGCTACTTTAGCTAAACAAGGTACCTTTCTTGAAATACGATCTATATCTTTCATTGTAAAATTAACTTTCGCCTCATTTGCAGCGGCAAGTAAATGTAGAACTGTATTTGTAGATCCGCCCATAGAAACATCTAAAGTCATGGCATTTTCGAATGCCTTAAAGTTTGCAATATTTCGAGGTAATACACTTTCATCTTCTTGTTCATAATAACGCTTAGCAAGATCTACAATTAATTGACCTGCACTTTGAAATAATTTTTTTCTCGCCGCATGAGTGGCTAATGTACTGCCATTTCCAGGAAGACTTAATCCTAAAGCTTCAGTTAAACAATTCATGGAGTTAGCTGTAAACATGCCTGAACATGAACCACAGGTGGGACAAGCTGATCTTTCAATCTCATCCGAATTTTTATCTGATACTCTTGAGTCCGCGCCTGCCACCATAGCATCTATAAGATCTAATTTTTTAACTTCATTCCCCCAATTTACTTTACCTGCTTCCATGGGGCCGCCAGAAACAAATATCACGGGAATATTAATGCGTAATGCTGCCATTAACATTCCAGGTGTAATTTTGTCGCAATTTGAAATACAAACAATCGCATCTGCACAATGGGCATTTACCATATATTCAACACTGTCTGCAATAAGATCTCGACTAGGAAGGCTATAAAGCATCCCATCATGGCCCATTGCAATACCATCATCAACTGCGATTGTATTAAATTCTTTAGCTACACCGCCATGTTTTTCAATCTCACGCGCGACAAGCTGGCCTAAATCTTTTAGATGTACATGTCCCGGAACAAATTGTGTGAAAGAATTACATACAGCAATAATTGGTTTTGTAAAATCATCATCTTTCATGCCTGTGGCACGCCATAAAGCTCTAGCACCGGCCTGATTTCTTCCCTGTGTCGTCGTTCTCGAACGATAAACTGGCATAGCTACCTCTTAATATTTTCAATCATTTAAGTGTTTATTTTAACTTATAATAAGCTTAAACCTATGCTTATTCATCCTCAAATCAATCCTACAGCGCTCCAATTGGGCCCCTTTGCCATCCATTGGTATGGAGTGATGTATTTATTTGCTTTTATAAGTTTTATTTTTTTAGGTAAAGTACAAATTACTTATAAGCCTTGGTTTAAATGGAATCAATTGATGCTTGATGACGCTTTTTTTTATGGCGCGATCGGTGTTATTTTAGGAGGTCGCTTAGGCTATATTCTTTTTTATCAATCAAGCTATTATCTTACCCACCCCGTGGATATTTTTGCAATCTGGAAAGGCGGTATGTCTTTTCATGGAGGGTTTCTAGGGGTTCTAATTTCAATGTTCTTTCTTGCAAAAAAATATAAATTATCTTGGTGGTCTATAACTGATTTTATTGCACCTCTTGTGCCACTTGGTCTATTTTTCGGCAGGATAGGTAATTTTATTAATGCCGAGTTATGGGGTAGACCCACTCATTCTTCTTTTGGAATGATTTTTCCTAATGTTGATAATATGTCGAGACATCCATCTCAACTCTATGAAAGTTTTTTTGAGGGATTCGTTTTATTTTTGATTCTTTGGGTCTATTCAAACAAACCTAGAACGCAAGGAAAAATATCTTCACTCTTTTTAATTTTTTATGGTTTATTTAGATTTTGTTTAGAATACACGAGAGAGCCTGATATTTTCTTAGGGCTCTTATGGAACAATCTATCAATGGGTCAATTACTATCTATACCTATGATCTTAATAGGACTTTATTTTTTTAATCACTCTAACAACAGCGCTTAATTCCACTCCATTTTTTTTCTAATCTTAATTGATAGAAAGTTTTTCTATCCATAATTGGGTGTTTATGCCCCTTATGTTGTTTGCAATAAAGATCATACAAATGATCTCCCGATAATTGTCTTAAAAAATGATAGCAATTTTTAAAAAAATTTATCATCTACTCTTAAAAGATATTCTTAACATATCAATCACAACAACCCATAAAATTAGAAGTAAACACAATACAATCAAAGCATCAAGTTTTTGATTTAATATTAATTGATATGTTATCTGTAATTTATTTTCATCAATGAGGCCACTATTAATTTTTTGAGTAAGATTTTGAGCGGCAGCAATGAACCCAATACGAATGTCCTGGCTAAATATTTTTTCAATTGCAGCTGTAGTTGTTACAATTATTAACCAAACAAGAGGCACACCTGTAATCCAGACATATCTAATCTTTTTTGACTTAATAAGTAGCCCTGTACCAAGCGATAATGCTATAGCAGCTAACATTTGATTCGCAATCCCGAATAGCGGCCATAAAATATTTACACCACCATTAGGATCAATCACTCCTATATATAAAAAATACCCCCAACAACTCACAACAATTGCGCTACTAATTAATATTGATGGCATCCATGAAGTTTGGCCAAACTTAGGATAAATATTACCAATCATATCTTGCAACATAAATCGTCCTACACGAGTACCTGCATCCAATGTTGTAAGGATAAAAATAGCTTCAAACATAATCGCAAAGTGATACCACAACGCAAGTAAATTATTACCGAATGCACGACCAAAAATACTAGCCATACCTACAGCAAGCGAAGGTGCGCCGCCTGTTCTTGCGAATAAACTTGTCTCTCCCATTTGCTGTGCAAGCAATTCCATTTGTTCCACTGTAACTTGAAAGCCCCAGGCATTAATCTTTTGAACGGCTAGCGCTGCATCAGCCCCGACCTGGCCCACAGGACTATTAATCGCAAAAAAAATGCCTGGCTCTAAAACTGTAGCTGCGATCAAAGCCATAATAGCGACAAAGGATTCAAGAAGCATTGCACCGTACCCAATCATAGGAATGTATTTTTCATTATCCAATAATTTAGGCGTGGTCCCCGATGCAATAAGTGAATGAAATCCAGATATAGAACCACATGCAATTGTGATAAATACAAATGGAAAGATGCTCCCACCAAAAATTGGTCCTGTGCCATCAGTAAATTGTGTAATTGCTGGCATTTTAATTTCTGGTTGTAGGCTAATAATTGCGATTGCAAGAACAATAACTGTGCCTAACTTTACAAAAGTAGATAAATAATCTCGAGGAGCTAAAAGAAGCCATACAGGTAAAACTGCAGCAGAAAATCCATAAAAGATAATCATCCATGCAAGTGGCAAACTATCATGATCAAAGTATTGCCTAAGTAAATTAGAATGATCAATAAGTCCGCCACCAAAAACGGCAAAAAGTAATAAAATAAAACCAATAAGTGAAGCTTCAAGGACTCGACCAGGGCGTATAGATCTTAAATAAACACCAATAAAAATAGCTATCGGAATCGTCGCTGCCACAGTAGATGTAGCCCATGGGCTATGCTTCATAGCATTTACTACTACTAAACCTAGCACAGCAATCAAAATAATCATGATGATAAAAGTACCAATCAACGAAGCAGTTCCACCGATAATACCAATCTCTTCGCGAGCCATTTGGCCTAAGCTTTTACCATTTCTTCGCATAGAAAAAAATAAGGTGGTCATATCCTGAACTGCTCCACCTAATACAGCTCCAATTAATATCCATAACATACCTGGAAGATAACCAAACTGTGCAGCTAGCGTTGGCCCTACTAAGGGTCCTGGGCCGGCTATAGCTGCAAAATGATGGCCAAAAACTATCCACTTATTAGTAGGGATAAAATCTTTATCATTCCTTAATTTTAATGCGGGAGTTTTTCTGCTCTCATCAATGACTAATACTTTTGCTGCAATCCAGCTCGCATAAAAACGATAGGCAATAAGATAAATACAAACAGATGCAGTAATAAACCAAACCGCATTAATTGTTTCGTGTTGATGAATTGCAATTATAGAAAATGCAAAAGTACCTACCAATGCCAACGCAATCCAAAATATATGTTTTAAATAAAGTTTAAACATTTATGTCTCGTAGAATAAATTCATAGCTTTCGCTATCTTTGATATACTTGATCTCTTTCAATTATATGCAATAAATAAACATTTCAATCATTAATTTATGTCTAATTCACATCGAATTATTTTAGGAGTTACAGGTGGTATTGCTGCTTATAAAGCGGCTGAACTTACTCGCCTTCTTGTGAAGTATCAATATGATGTTCAAGTTGTAATGACCGAGTCAGCAACAAAATTTGTAGCCCCATTAACATTTCAAGCGCTCTCTGGTAAAGAAGTGCTATGGAGTTTATGGAGCGACTCCTCAAAAAATGGTATGTCACATATTGAAACTTCGAGAAAAAGTAAATTAATTATTATCGCCCCTGCAAGCGCAAATTTTATTGCAAAACTTACACATGGATTTTCAGATGATCTTTTGTCGTCTATTTGTTTAGCAAGAACCTGTCCGATTGCTGTTGCGCCTGCTATGAATATGCACATGTGGAGCAATCCAGCTACGCAAAGAAATATTAACCAATTAAAAAAAGATGGTGTTATTTTCTTTGGTCCAGATTCAGGTGAGCAGGCTTGCGGTGATATCGGCCTTGGTCGTATGATTGAAAGTGAAGAATTATTAGAGTCCATCAATGATTATTTCACACCAAAGATTTTAAAAAATAAAAAGATATTAATCACCTCTGGCGGCACAATTGAAATGATTGATGATGTTAGGGGTATTGCTAATTTGAGTTCTGGACAAATGGGTTCAGCAATTGCCCATTCTGCATTATCAATGGGAGCTAAAGTTACATTAGTAACATCATCAAAAAATAAAAATTCGAAACACATACAAACCATTTATGTAAAAAATGTATCTGAGATGCACAAGGAAGTTATGGGTCATGCAGGCAGTCAAGATATTTTTATCAGCGTAGCAGCTATTTCTGATTTCACACCAGAAAAAATATTAAAAGGAAAAATAAAAAAAGATGGTAAAAATTTTACACTTAAACTTAAACCTACAATTGATATTTTAAGTGATGTGAGTAAGAATTATAAAAAGCTTTTTAAAGTAGGCTTTGCTGCAGAAAGTGAAAATTTAATTGAAAATGCTAAAAAGAAACTTATATCTAAGAATCTTGATTTAGTTGTAGCTAATTTAGTTCATGAATCCATGGGTCTTGAAGATGCTAAAGTTACTTTATTGGATAAAAAAGATATTATTGATTTACCAAAATCAAATAAAATTAATTTATCAAAAAGAATACTTGAAGAAATAGCGGGTCGGATTAATTAATATGTCTCTTAAAATTGATTTTAAAATCCTAGATAAGCGTATCGAGGAAATGCTTCCAAGTTATACCTCCCCCGGCTCTGCTGGATTGGATCTAAGAGCTTGCACTGAGCATGTCCAAACCATTAATCCTGGTGGAACCTTTCTTATTCCAACAGGAATTTCAATTTTCATTAAAAATCCTGCATATGCAGCCATTATTCTCCCAAGATCAGGGTTAGGGCATAAACACGGGATCGTTTTAGGAAATCTAGTAGGTCTTATCGACTCCGACTACCAAGGCCAACTGCTAGTTTCTTGTTGGAATAGAAGTGAAAATGCCTTTCTCCTTAATCCGATGGAGCGCATAGCCCAATTAGTCATTGTTCCGGTTATTCAGGCCCAATTTAACCTTGTGGACGAATTCCCTCAAACAGTGCGAGGCGATGGTGGCTTTGGAAGTACCGGTAAAAACTAACAAATTCACTTGAAAAGACAGTGGTTTATGTGGTTTAATAACACTCTTTTTCGAAATTATTGCAATAAATATAAGGATTAAAATTATGGCTCGCGTATGTCAATTAACCGGCAAAAAACCAATGTCTGGAAACAACGTATCTCACGCCAATAACAAAACTAAAAGACGCTTTTTACCAAATCTACAAAATCGTAAATTTTGGTTTGAAAGTGAAAATCGTTGGGTTTCAATGAGAATCACAAATACAGCTCTCAGAACAATCGATAAGCTAGGAATTGATGCTGTTGTTCAAAAAATGCGTGCAGCCGGCCAAAAAGTTTAAGGGATATTATGCGTGAAAAAATAAAATTAGAATCAAGCGCTGGTACTGGCCACTTCTACACAACTACAAAAAATAAAAGAACTATGCCTGACAAAATGGAGATCAAGAAATTTGACCCTGTTGTTAGAAAACATGTCATTTATAAAGAAGCAAAAATTAAATAATTCTAAAATTCTTCTTTATAGAAGAATAATTGTCGCCAACCCTAAAAATATAAAAAATCCTCCGCTATCAGTCATTGCGGTTAAAAGTACGCTTGAGCCTACCGCAGGATCTTTTCCATACTTACTCATCAAAAGTGGCACAAGAACACCCATAACTGAAGCAAGTAATAAATTAAGTGTCATAGCTCCCGTCATCACCAGACCGAGCTTATAATTTCCATATAGTGCAAACGCAATAAGACCTAGAATACCACCCCATAGAAGTCCATTCAAAAGAGCAACACCGATTTCTTTATAAATTAATGATCTAATATTCTGCAAAGATACTTGCCCTAGAGCTAAAGCTCTCACGATCATTGTTGTTGTCTGATTGCCTGAATTACCTCCTATCCCTGCCACAATAGGCATTAAAGCCGCTAATGCTGAAACTTTGGCAATAGACCCTTCAAATAGTCCAATAACTCTTGATGCCATTAAAGCGGTGACTAAATTAATGGCTAGCCATGACCATCTATTTTGAATGGATTTCCAAGTGGATGAAAATAAATCTTCCTCCTCACGCAAACCAGCCATAGATAACTTATCACTCTCGGCCTCGTCTCGAATATAGTCCATAACGGCATCAACCGTAATTCTGCCAATTAGTTTTTTATCCTGATTTACAACGGGCGCTGTAACCAAATCATATCTCTCGAAAGCTGTTGCAGCATCTCGTGCAATATCCTCAGGATGAAATAACACAACGTCTATAACCATTACTTTTGCCACTTCAAGTTCGGGCTCATTTATAACAATCTTTTTTAATGGTAGAACACCTAGAAGCGTGCCATTTCTATTAACGACAAATATTTTGTCAGTAAGACTTGGTAAATGATCCAAACGTCTTAAATATTTTAAGGCAACTTCAATTGTGATGTCATCTCTAATGGTAACAATATCAAAATCCATCAAAGCGCCCACAGACTCTTCTGGATAAGATAATGCAGATTTAAGTCTATCTCTATTTTGAGAGTCCAAACTTTCCATTAAATCTTGCAAAACATCTTTTGGAAGGTCAGCTGCAATATCAGCAATCTCATCTGTATCAAGTTGCTCTGCTGCTGCCAAAAGTTCACTACTATCCATATCAGCAATCAGTGTTTGACGCACTGCATCAGATACCTCAAGCAGAATGTCGCCATCCCTATCAGCTTTTACAAACTCCCAAATATATAAACGATGGTCTAGCGGAAGCGCCTCAAGAATATAAGCAACATCGGCAGGATGTAATGAATCCAAGAGCTTATGAAGCTCCCTCAGATTTTGTTTATGGACTAGATTTTCAACAAGTTGATGTTTAGGCATTTCTTGTTTGTGGACCAAATTTACGACAAGCTTATGCTTTTCAAGTAGCTTATTGATCTGTTGAAGTATCTCTTTGAGACTTTCTTGAGAATTTTTATTTTCTTGCATATTTTACTTTTCGCAGATTTTTTTAATTAACGACATTATGATTTATTTTTAATAATTTAAGCAAAAAAAGCCAGCATAAGCTGGCTTTTTTTATTTATATTTAACTATTGTGCTAGCGTTTCTTCTTTAGGAACAGCAACTTCAACAATTGGTCTATCAACAAGCTCAACAAATGCCATTGGTGCATTATCACCATCTCGGAAACCACATTTCAATATTCTTAAATACCCGCCTTTTCTTGCATTATATCGGGGACCTAATTCAGAAAATAATTTAGTTACAATATCTCTATCTCTTAAACGACTAAATGCTAGACGTCTATTAGACAAGGTAGCATTTTTTGCTAATGTAATAAGAGGTTCAGCTACTTTTCTAAGCTCTTTAGCTTTTGGTAAGGTAGTTTTAATAATCTCATTTTTCAATAGAGAAGTAGCCATATTTCTCAACATTGCTTGTCGATGACTGCTTGTTCTATTTAGTTTTCTATGGCTATTTGCGTGACGCATACTCTTACCCTCAAATTTTTTTATTTAGTTATTACGCTTTTTCCAAGCTTGCTGGAGGCCAATTTTCTAATTTCATGCCTAAAGTTAAGCCTTTAGAAGCGAGCACATCTTTAATCTCATTAAGAGATTTTCTTCCAAGATTTGGAGCTTTTAAAAGTTCATTTTCTCCCCTTTGAATTAGATCGCCAATATAATAAATATTTTCTGCTTTTAAACAATTAGCAGATCTGACGGTTAATTCTAAATCATCCACTGGTCTTAATAAAACTGGGTCTACTTGAGGCGCTTGTTTAACTTCAACTTCAGTTAATGCACTTTCTAAATTTGCAAATACAGATAACTGGCCCATTAAAATTCTTGCAGCATCTCTAATTGCTTCTTCAGCATCAATGACGCCATTAGTTTCTACATCCATAATTAATTTATCTAGGTCTGTTCTTTGTTCTACACGAGCACTCTCAACAAAGTAACTTACTTTATTAATTGGACTAAAAGAAGCATCTACCATAATAAAACCTAAAATTCTATCTTCTTGATTTGATTTTCTTCTTGCTGGAACTGGTTGATACCCTCTTCCCATTTCAACTTTAACTTCAAGATTTAATTTTCCACCTTTTGTAAGATGTGCAATTAAATGATTTGGATTAACAATTTCGGCATCGTGATTTGTTTCAAAATCAGCTGCTGTAACTGGGCCTTCAGTTGTTTTATTTAATGTTAGGATTGCTTCAGATTTATTATGAAGTTTTAAAGCAACTCCTTTTAAATTTAAAAGAATATCAACAACATCTTCTTGAACGCCATCTAGAGTTGAATATTCATGAACAACCCCATCAATCTTAACTTCTGTAATTGCAAATCCAGGAATTGATGACAACAAAACACGTCTTAATGCATTACCTAAAGTAAAGCCAAATCCTCTTTCCATAGGCTCTAAAGTAACTCGAGCTCTTACTGGATTTATAACTTCAACATTTACAATTCTGGGTTTTAAATATTCTGTAGGGCTGTTTTGCATTATGTATCCTTATCAATAATTTTTAAAATCTTATTTAATTATTTTGAATAGAGCTCAACAACGAGAGATTCATTAATTGTTGCAGGTAAATCATCACGTAAAGGTTTATTTTTAAACGTACCTTTAAGTGCTTTTACATCAACTTCAAGCCATTCTGGAAAGCCCCTTTGTTTAGCAGCTTCAATCGCACCTTTAATTCTTAATTGTTGTATAGATGCTTGAGCAACTGAAAGTACATCGCCTGGTTTTACTTGATATGAAGGGATATTAACTCTTTGGCCATTCACTAAAAGACTATTATGTCTCACAATTTGTCTAGCCTCTGTTCTTGAAGCGCCCATACCCATACGATACGCAACATTATCTAATCTGCATTCTAAGAGTTGTAAAAGATTTTCACCTGTAATACCTTTTCTTCTTTCAGCTTCGACATAATAACTTCTAAATTGTGCCTCTAAAATTCCATAAATTCTTCTGAGTTTTTGTTTTTCTCTCAATTGAACACCGTAATCTGATAAGCGACTAGCTCTTCTTTGTCCGTGCTGGCCAGGAGGAAAGTTGCGCTTTTCAATAGCACATTTGTCAGTAAAACATTTTTCTCCTTTAAGAAAAAGTTTCTCGCCTTCTCTTCTACATTGACGACATTTAGGATCTAGATTTCTTGCCAAAATAACTCTCCTGTTTCAACGAACGATTTAACGTTCAACTTATTAAATTCTTCTTTTCTTTGGGGGACGGCAACCATTATGTGGCACTGGTGTCACATCTTGAATGCTTGTAATTTTAAATCCAGCAGCATTAAGTGCACGTACTGCAGATTCTCTTCCAGGACCAGGTCCTTTAATCTTCACTTCAAGGTTTTTTACGCCACATTCTTGAGCAGCTTTACCCGCAATTTCTGCTGCAACTTGTGCTGCAAACGGTGTACTTTTTCTTGAGCCTTTAAATCCAGCGCCACCAGAAGTTGCCCATGACAATGTATTACCTTGTCTATCCGTAATCGTGATAATAGTGTTATTAAAAGATGCATGAACGTGAGCAATGCCCTCCGCCACATTTTTTTTAACTTTCTTTTTTACACGAACATTAGCTTTTATTGCCATAAATAATAATCCTTAAATCTTTTTATTTAGCCTGTTTGATTGCTTTTACAGGGCCTTTTCTTGTTCTTGCATTCGTTTTAGTTCTTTGACCTCTTACTGGAAGTCCTCTTCTATGTCTTATACCTCTATAGCAACTAAGATCCATTAATCGCTTGATGTTCATTGTGACTTCTCTTCGTAAGTCACCTTCAACTTTTATTTTTGCTACTTGATCACGAAGCTTTTCTACCTCGGCATCGTTCAAATCTTTTAATTTAGCAGTCGCAATGACTCCAGCCGCAACACAAATCTTTTTTGCGGTATTTCGCCCAATGCCGTAAATTGCTGTTAAAGCAATTTCTGCATGTTGATGATCGGGTACATTAACCCCAGCAATACGAGCCATAACTCACTCCAAAAAATAGCAAATTAAATAAAAAACTTTACATTTTAACAGGTTGTTGAATTTTTAACAATTAACAACCCTTCCTTATCCTTGTCGTTGCTTATGTCGAGGGTCTGAGCAAATTACTCTCACAACACCTCTTCTTCTAACAACTTTACAGTTTCGGCATAATGTTTTTACGGATGCACGAACTTTCATTTTTATACCTCTTAAATTTTAATTAAATACTACCTATTTAACTCTAAACGTAATTCTCGCTCTAGTTAAATCATAAGGCGTCATTTCAACAGTTACCTTATCTCCTGGAAGAATACGAATATAATTCATACGCATTTTCCCTGAAATATAACCTAATACAACATGGCCATTTTCCAACTTAACTCTAAAAGTTGCATTTGGAAGATTTTCTATAATTTCCCCTTGCATCTCAATTGTGTCTTCTTTTGCCATTAATTAAAGGTTACCTAAGCGCGTTAGTGCCGCCTTTAAAGTTAGCTTTCTTAAGTAATCCCTCATACTGATATGACATTAGATGAGATTGAACCTGGGTCATAAAATCCATCGTCACAACTACAATAATTAATAACGATGTACCTCCAAAATAAAAAGGAACATTAAACTTAAGTATTAAAAATTCAGGTAATAAACACACAAGTGTTATATAACCTGCTCCTACTAAAGTTAATCTCCCCATAATTTGGTCGATATATTTTGCAGTTTGTTCTCCCGGTCTAATTCCAGGAACAAACGCGCCACCTTTTTTCAAGTTATCTGCCGTCTCCTTTGGATTAAATACCAAAGCAGTATAAAAAAAGCAGAAAAATACTATCGCTACTGCGAATAGAAAAATATAAATCGGCTGTCCTGGTGAAATAGCAGCTCCAATATCTTTAAGCCATAACATTTTTTCACTAGAACCAAACCATCCAGCCAAAGTTGCTGGAAATAAAATAATGCTTGATGCAAATATAGGTGGAATCACACCAGCCATATTCAACTTTAAGGGTAAATGAGAGGTTTGACCTCCATACAACTTATTACCTACTTGCCTCTTTGCATAATTAACAGTAATTTTTCTCTGGCCTCTTTCTACAAAAACAACCAGAGCTGTTACTAAAATTGTTGCTGCAAACAAGAAAAAAACTAGCACAATTGAAAATGCTCCTGTCCTAGCTAATTCAAGTGTGCTTCCTATGGCATTAGGCAATCCAGCCACAATGCCTGAAAAAATAATGATTGAAATACCGTTACCAATACCTCTTTCAGTAATTTGCTCACCCAGCCACATGAGAAACATTGTCCCGCTCACTAAAGTTACAACTGTTGTGAGTCTAAAAGCCAATCCAGGATCAAGAACTAATCCGGGTTGTGATTCTAGTGCTATTGAAATACCTAACGCCTGAAATGCAGCCAAAAATACTGTGCCATATCTCGTGTATTTTGTTATCAATCTTCTTCCTGCTTCACCATCTTTTTTTAATTGCTCAATCTGTGGAGATGCCGCTGAAAGCAATTGCATAATGATCGATGCGGAAATATAAGGCATGATCCCTAGTGCAAATAATGTGAATCTTTTTAATGCACCCCCAGAGAACATATTAAACATTCCTAATATGCCACCGCTTTGAGATTCAAATAATTTTTTAAGCGTAAGTGGATCAATTCCAGGCACTGGAATATGAGCACCAAGTCTATAAACAACGATCGCTCCAAGACAAAACAATATGCGACCTTTTAATTCGCTCGTCTTGCCAAAAGCACCTAATAGATTATCTTGAGCCAAAATTAAGTTCTCAAACTTCTACTACTTTTCCGCCTGCAGCTTCAATAGCAGCTCGAGCGCCCTTGGTTAATAATAAACCTTGGATAGTTAATTTTCTTTTTACTTCGCCTGATAAATAAACTTTTGCTGTTTTTGCATTATCAGAAATTAATTTAGCAGACTTTAATACAAGTAAATCAATATTATCTGACTCAACTAAATTCAGCTCATTTGTTCTCACGCGTGCAGTAAGTTTTTGCGTTAATGATTTAAATCCACGCTTTGGAAGACGTCTTTGAATCGGCATTTGACCACCTTCAAAACCAACTTTATGGAATCCACCTGCTCTTGATTTTTGACCTTTATGGCCACGTCCAGCTGTTTTTCCAAGACCAGAGCCAATACCTCGCCCAACACGTCTTGCTACTTTTTTAGAACCCACTGCTGGTTTTAATGTATTTAATTTCATAATTTCTCTTTATATCTTTTCAACTTTAAGTAAATAATTTACTGAATTAATCATGCCTCGAATTGCTGGTGTATCTTGTAAATCAACAGTGTGATGGATACGTCTTAGGCCTAAACCTTTAACAGTTGCACGATGAGCTTCAGTTCTACCAATTAAACTTTTAATTAATGTAACTTTTAATCCGGCTGTTATTTCTTTTTTTGTTTTTGCCATTTAAATTAGCCTCTAATTTCTTCTACTGATTTACCGCGTTTAGCAGCAATTTCAGCTGGTGTATTCATAGACTCAAGTCCATTTAATGTTGCTCTAACCACATTATAAGGATTGGTTGAACCAATGCATTTTGCTAAAACATTCGTAATACCCATCACTTCAAAAATAGCCCTCATAGCCCCACCAGCAATAATACCGGTACCTTCTGAAGCTGGCTGAATAAAGACTTTTGCAGCACCATGCTCACCCATTACAGCATGTTGCAATGTTCCATTATTTAACTTTACTTTAAGCATGCCTTTTCTAGCCTCATCCATCGCTTTTTGAACGGCCACAGGAACTTCTCTTGCCTTACCTTTTCCCATACCAACCGAACCATCTCCATCACCTACAACAGTTAAGACTGCGAAGCTCATAATACGTCCGCCCTTAACCACTTTGGTAACGCGATTGACGGCAATCATTTTTTCTCTTAAACCGTCTGTTTGCGTTTGTTGATTTTCTAAATCTTTTGCCATGTTTTGACCTATTTAAATTGTTGGGTTAGAAAGACAAACCATTTTCTCTAGCAGCATCAGCTAAAGCTTTAACTCTACCGTGATATCGATAACCAGATCTATCAAATGCCACGATTGTAATTCCAATTTTTTTAGCTTTTTCAGCAATACGTTTGCCAATTTCAGCTGCCGCTTTAATATTGCCGCCATTCTTTAAGGTTTTTTTAATATCTGCTTCAAGCGTAGAGGCGCTTGCTAAAACTTTATTCTCGCCTGCATTTATAATTTGGGCATAAATATTTGTGTTAGTTCTATGAACACTTAATCTTGTTACTTTAAGTTCAGCGATTTTTGCTCGGGTCTTTTTGGCGCGACGTAAACGAGGATTTGTATTATGCATATCTCAACCTTTATTTTTTCTTAGTTTCTTTGATAATAACGTTCTCATCTGAATAACGAACGCCCTTACCTTTATATGGCTCTGGTGGTCTGTATGCTCTAATTTGAGCAGCAACTTGACCTACTAATTGTTTATCGGAACCTTTTAAAATAATTTCAGTTTGACTTGGTGTTTCAACCTTAACGCCGTCAGGCATTTTGTAATTAACTGGATGTGAAAAACCTAGATCAAGATTAAGATTTGCACCTTGAGCTTGCGCTTTATATCCAATACCAATTAGAGTTAATTTTCTAACAAATCCTTCAGAAACACCTTTTACCATGTTTGCAACAAGCGCTCGCAAAGTACCAGCCATTGCATTTGCTTGCTGAGATTCATCAGTTGCTACAAATGTAATTACTTGACCGTCGTTATTTAATTTAACATTAGGTGAAATCAATTGATTTAATTTACCCATTGGGCCGCTAATTGAAATATTTAATTCGTTAATTGCAATCTCTACTTTAGGAGGGATAGTGACAGGTGCATTAGCTATACGTGACATATATTTTTCCTTTTAAGCCACATAACAAAGCACTTCGCCACCAATACCAGCAGCTTTAGCTTTTCTATCTGTCATAACTCCCTTGGATGTAGAAACAATTGCAACACCAAGACCATTCATTACTTCTGGAATACTTTGACTTGCTTTATAAATACGTAAGCCAGGCTTACTTACCCTTTCAATTTTTTCAATCACGGGTCTGCCAGCATAATATTTCAATTCAATATTTAATACAGGTTTGCCTTGAACTTCATGTTCAACAAAATTCTCAATGTAGCCTTCGTCTTTTAAAACACTTGCGATAGCTTTTTTTAATTTAGATGCAGGCATGGTAATAGATACTTTATTTGTACCTTGACCATTCCTAATTCTGGTTAACATATCGGCAACTGGATCGCTCATACTCATATCATTTTTCTCCTATTACCAACTTGCTTTAATAACACCAGGCACTTCGCCTCGCATCATTAAATCTCTTAATTTACTTCGACCAATTCCGAATTTGCTATATACACCTCTTGGACGACCTGTTAAAGAACAACGATTTCTCAATCTAACCGGACTTGAATTACGCGGTAAACTTTGTAATTTCTGTCTCGCTTCTTTTTTTTGCTCTGAAGATGCGTTTATATCAGAAATAATTTTATTTAAAGCGGCACGTTTGGTTTTATATTTCTCAACCATATTACGTCGTTTTAATTCGCGTTCTGTCATGCACATTTTAGCCATAATCTAAACCTAGTTTCTAAATGGAAAACTAAACGCAGATAACAATGCTTTTGCTTCTTCGTCAGTTTTTGCTGTTGTTGTAATTGTGATATTCATCCCTCTTAATGTATCAATTTTATCGTATTCAATTTCAGGAAAAATAATTTGCTCTTTAACACCCATGTTGTAATTTCCACGGCCATCAAATGATCTTGCAGAAATACCTCTAAAATCTCTTATTCTTGGAATAGCAATCGTAACGAGCCTGTCTAGAAACTCATACATACGATCTCTACGAAGAGTAACCTTACAGCCTACCGGATAGTCATCACGAATTTTAAATGCTGCAACTGACTTTTTAGCTTTAGTAACAATGGCTTTTTGGCCAGCAATTTTTTCCATATCGCCAACAGCATGTTCCATGATCTTCTTATCAGCAACAGCTTCACCGACACCCATATTTAAAATAATTTTTTCAATTCTAGGCACTTGCATTGGTGATGTATAACCAAATTGTTCAGTCATTTTTTTAATGACTTCTGTTCTGTAAAATTCTTTTAATCGAGCCATTTCTTTTCCTATGCGTCAACTGCTTCGTTATTTGATTTAAAAACACGGATCTTCTCACCATCATCAAGCTTTTTTATCCCAACTCTGTCAGCTTTTTGAGTTAAATTATTAAGTAATGCAACATTAGAAATATTAAGTGACATTTCTTTACTTACAATCCCGCCTTGAATATTTTTTGCCGGATTTGATTTGGTATGTTTCTTTACCATATTTAAACCTTCGACAAGCACATGGCCTGTTTTAAGAACATGCAAAACAATGCCTTGTTTACCTTTGTCTTTACCGGTATTTAAAATAACTTTATCGCCTTTACGAATTTTATTCATCCGTATACTCCTATAAAACTTCTGGTGCTAATGAAACAATCTTCATGAACCGTTCTGTTCTCAATTCACGAGTCACAGGTCCAAAAATACGTGTCCCAATAGGTTCAAATTTATTATTCAAAAGAACGGCTGCATTGGTATCAAATTTAATTAAAGAACCATCTGGTCGTCTAACCCCTTTTGCTGTTCTCACAACAACCGCGGTATAAACTTCCCCTTTTTTTACTCTTCCTCTAGGGGCTGCGTCTTTAATACTTACTTTAATAAGGTCACCAATACTTGCATAACGTCTTTTTGAGCCACCCAATACCTTAATGCACATGACTGAACGCGCACCAGTATTGTCAGCTATTTCTAATCTTGACTGCATTTGAATCATGAGTTTATCTCCAACTTAATCCGTTATTGCTAAAGCCAGCTTTTTAATTAGCCGATATACTACGGTCAGTATTGGGGGGTTAGCCTATAAACTTAAAGTTTATGAACCCCAAAAAAGTCTCGCATTATATGCTATTTATTTCTTATTCTCAACCTCTTAAAACTAAACTTGAACTGCCTTTGTAACTATTTTACTAACTACCCATGTCTTAGTTTTAGAAATAGGACGATTCTCCGTAATAATTACTAGATCGCCCTCTTTACTTTCATTTTTCTCATCATGGGCATGAAATTTATTTGATTTAACAATTACTTTGCCAATCAAAGGATGTTTTACTTTTCTTTCAACCAATACTGTGACTGTTTTATCCATCTTGTCGCTTACAACTCTGCCAGTTAAGGTTCTAACAACTTTCTTTATTTCAGTCATATTTAAGCCTGTTTAACTTTCTCGCCAAGAACTGTTTTTACTCTTGCGATATCACGTTTAATTTTTCCAATTTGATCAACTTTATTTAATTGCTGAGTTGCCAATTGCATTCTTAATGAAAATTGAGCTCTTCTTAACTCTAATAACTCAGTACCTAATTCTTCGGTTGTTTTTTTTCTTAAATCAGCTGTTTTCATATTAGCCTCCGACATGACGAGTTATAAAAGCTGTTTCAATAGGAAGTTTAGCTGCTGCTAATTTAAATGCTTCTCTCGCTAACACTTCTGTTACTCCATCCATTTCATATAACATTTTGCCGGGTTGGATTTGAGCTACGTAGTACTCAGTACTACCTTTACCATTACCCATACGAACTTCAGCAGGTTTTTTAGAAATTGGTTGATCTGGAAAAATACGAATCCATACACGGCCACCACGTTTAATATGACGAGTCATTACTCGACGTGCTGCTTCAATTTGACGAGCTGTTAAACGACCGCGTCCAATAGCTTTTAAACCAAAGTCTCCAAAACTTACTTTATTCCCTGTAGTTGCAATGCCTTTATTACGGCCCTTTTGCATCTTACGAAATTTTTGTCTAGCCGGTTGTAACATCTTTAGCCCTCGACTTTCTCACTTTTATTTCTGGCTCTTGTGCCATTGTTTCTTCTTTTTTAACCCTTGGTTTTCTTGGTTTTTTTTCTTCAGCAATTTTTTCAATTACAGGAGTAGTAGCATCTAATATTGGTGAAATATCTTTTGTATTATCTACAAATAACTCACCCTTAAATACCCATACCTTGACACCAATAATGCCATAAGTTGTTTTTGCTTCAGCAACACCATAATCAATATCAGCTCTTAAAGTATGAAGTGGTACTCGGCCTTCTCGATACCATTCAGATCTTGCAATTTCAATACCATTTAATCGACCAGAGCTCATAATTTTTATGCCTTGAGCACCTAATCTCATCGCATTTTGCATCGCTCTTTTCATAGCACGTCTAAACATCACACGCTTTTCTAATTGCTGAGCAATACTATGTGCAATAAGTGTTGCATCAATTTCTGGTTTACGTACTTCTTCAATATTTAAATGAACAGGTACACCCATAAGTGCTTGCAAGCTTGATCTTAATGACTCAATATCTTCACCTTTTTTCCCAATCACGATTCCAGGTCTTGCCGAGTAAATCGTAATCTTTGCGTTCTTCGCTGGTCGCTCAATAAGAATTTTACTTACTGCAGCATTTGCTAATTTTTTGTTTAAAAATTCTCTTACCTTAATATCGCTGTTAAGCATCGCAGGAAAATTTTTACTATTAGCATACCAACGTGATGTCCAATTTTTTTGAACACTTAAACGGAAACCAATCGGATGAATTTTTTGACCCATATTTTTTTCTCTTTAGTTACCGACTGTCACTTTAATATGACAAGTTGGTTTTGCGATTTTCCCTGCACGGCCTTTAGCACGAGCACGGATACGTTTTAAAATAATGCCTTTATCAACATAAATTGTTTTAATAAACAATTCATCTATATCAGCCCCATTATTATGTTCAGCATTTGCAATTGCAGACTTAACAACTCGCTTAATAATCTCTGCGCCTTTTTTTGGACTGAAATTAAGAATATCAAGCGCATAGTCAACTTTTTTACCACGAACTAAATCAGCTACTAACCTAGCTTTTTGTGGTGATAAACGCACACCTTTTAATACTGCTGTAACTTCAGTTACCATTATTTTTCTACCTTCGCTTTTCTATCGCCTGAGTGACCTTTAAAAGTTCTTGTCAATGCAAACTCACCTAATTTATGACCAATCATATTTTCAGTGATAAGAATAGGCACATGCTGCTTACCATTGTGAATTCCAATAGTCAGGCCAATAAAATTAGGTAATATGGTTGATCTTCTTGACCACGTTTTAATTGGTTTACGATCGCGATTGCCTGAAGCAACCTCAACTTTCTTTGCCAAATGTGCATCAATGAATGGTCCTTTTCTAACTGAACGTGCCATATTTATTACCTCTTATTCGCTGGACGACGACTGACGCGCATATGATCAGTTCGTTTATTTTTTCTTGTTCGATAGCCTTTAGTGGGAGTTCCCCAAGGGCTGACTGGATGCATGCCGGCTGCAGTTTTTCCTTCACCACCACCGTGTGGGTGATCAACAGGGTTCATAACTACACCACGTACTGTTGGTCTAACACCTCTCCACCTCATAGCACCTGCTTTACCAATAGATCTAAGAGAATGTTCTTCATTACCAACTTCACCTAAAGTAGCCTTGCAATCTACATGCACTTTTCTTACTTCGCCTGAACGAAGTCTTAATTGTGCATAGGTGCCTTCTCTTGCTAATAACTGCACAGAAGTTCCTGCAGAACGTGCTATTTGAGCACCTTTTCCAGGTTGTAATTCTATGCAATGAATTGTGCTGCCTACCGGAATATTTCTTAATGGCATTGCATTACCCGCTTTAATAGGTGCTTCTGAACCACTAATTAATTCAGCTCCTAAAGCTACACCTTTAGGAGCAATAATGTATCTTCTTTCACCATCTGCATATAAAAGAAGTGCAATATTTGCAGTTCTATTTGGATCGTATTCAAGATGCTCTACTTTTGCAGTGATGCCATCTTTATTTCTTTTGAAATCAATCACTCTATAATTTTGTTTGTGGCCACCGCCATGGTGACGAATGGTAATGATGCCGCGGCTATTTCTACCAGCATTCTTATTTTTTCTTTCGACCAAAGGTGCGAAAGGCTTGCCTTTGTGTAGGTCTGGATTAACAACCTTAATAACTGCGCGTCTTCCTGGGGAAGTTGGTTTTACTTTAACTAAAGCCATTTTTTATCCTTATTCACCGCTCGCAAAATTAATCTCTTGGCCTGGTTTAAGACTTACATAAGCCTTTTTCCAATCATTTCTTTTACCAAATGAACGGCCTGCTCTTTTTACTTTGCCACCCACATTAAGCAATGTCACAGCTTTCACTTCAACTTTGAACATTAGTTCAACAGCGGCTTTAATTTCTGATTTAGTCGCATCAATTCTAACTTTAAACGCCACCTGATTATGCTTATCAGCAATAAATGTAGCTTTTTCAGTAATTTGGGGCGCTAAAATAACTTGAATAATTCGATCTTGTATATGGACTATTTGACTCACGCTAGCATCTCCTCAAGTTTTTTAAGTGCACCAGCTGTAGCCACTACATTTGCAAATTGAACCAAACTAACTGGATCAGCATATTGCGCTTCAACTACCATAACATTGGTTAAATTTCTTGATGATAAATATAAGTTTTCATCAAACGCATCTGTTAAGACTAAAACACCTTGTGTGTAACCCATGCTTTTAATCTTGTCGACTAGCTGTTTAGTCTTGGGTGTTTCCAATTTAAATTCTTCAACAATACTCAATCTTTCTTGTCTTACCAATTCAGAAAGAATAGATCTCATACCTACGCGATATGCTTTTCGATTAATCTTGTGAGAGAAATTTTCATCAGGTGAATTTGGGAATGTTCTACCACCTCCACGCCATATAGGGCTTGAAGTCATACCAGAACGTGCATTACCTGTACCTTTTTGTGCGTAAGGTTTACGTGTGCTGTGTTTTACAGTGCCTCTTGTTTTTTGTGAGCGTGTTGCAACACGAGCATTTGCCATGTATGCCACTACTAATTGATGAACAAGAGCCTCATTAGATTCACGACCAAAAGTTGCATCAGATACGGTAACGCTTTTCTTAACGGCTTTGCCATTTTTATCGAGTAATTTTAATTCCATTATTTACTCACTTTCACAGCTGCGCGCACAAGAACATCACCGCCTTTGGAACCTGGAACAGCCCCTTTAATAAGTATGAGATTTTTTGCTGAATCAACACGTACAATTTCTAAATTTTGTGTTGTCACTTTGACAGCACCTAAATGACCTGACATACGTTTCCCTGGGAATACTCGGCCTGGATCTTGAGCCATACCGATAGAACCTGGAACATTATGTGATCTTGAATTGCCGTGTGATGCTCTGTTTGATCTGAAATGATGTCTTTTAATAACACCAGCATAACCTTTACCAATTGAAGTGCCTGTTACATCAACAAGCTGTCCTTCTTTGAAGTTTTCTACCGTTATATTTGAACCTGGAGTGTAATTTGCTAAATCTTCTTCTTTGATTGCAGTTTCATGTAATCCAGCACCTGCTGTTACACCTGCTTTAGCGTAATGACCTGTGAGCGCCTTATCAAGCTTAGTAGCTTTGACTGCACCATATGCTAATTGAAGGCTAGTATAGCCATCCGTAGCGATTGTTTTGATCTGTGTCACTCGGTTAGGTAAAACTTCAAGAACTGTTACAGGAATGCTAGTGCCATCCTCTGTAAATACCCTTGTCATACCAACTTTGCGACCAATAAGCGCTAAGCTCATGATCGTATCCTTAAATTATTATTATTAAACGAAACCGATTACAATTGACCGATTTCTACAAAGAGCGCGGAATTATACCTAACGCTCCAAACTTTTACAACTTAATTTCTACATCAACTCCAGCAGCTAAATCCAACTTCATTAAAGCATCAACCGTTTTATCTGTTGGATCCAAGATATCCATCAATCTTTGATGGGTTCTTATTTCAAATTGATCACGCGATGTCTTATTTACATGCGGCGATCTTAAGATATCGAATCTTTCAATACGAGTAGGAAGCGGGACAGGTCCTTTAACAACAGCACCTGTTCTTTTTGCTGTTTCAACGATTTCCTGGGCTGATTGGTCGATTAAACGATAATCAAACGCTTTCAAACGTATACGAATTTTTTGACTTTGCATTTTTTACTACCTTTCCAAAGAGCGAATACCTTACGGTATTAATTTTTAAAAAAACTATTCAATTACCTTAGCAACAACACCTGCACCTACAGTGCGGCCACCTTCACGAATCGCAAAGCGTAAGCCTTCTTCCATCGCAATAGGGTTAATTAAAGTGACAGTGATTGAAACGTTATCACCTGGCATCAC
>SHXT01000035.1 GCA_009693175.1 Candidatus Methylopumilus sp. | reverse complement strand
TATCAGATCTTTCAATTGAAGATATGGTCAATGAGGGTGTGAAACGTGCTTATACAAACCAAGATAATCCTCTTCGACCCTCAATGGTTTCAGATCCTGCGGGTAAAAGACAAAATACAAAAGACAATACACCTGCAGTCACGCATGTCAAATTAATCAAAGGCGACAAAGTTAATATCTCTATCAGCGCTAAAGGTGGAGGCTCAGAAAATAAAGCTCAATTCACGACACTCAACCCATCAGACAGTATTGTAGATTGGGTCTTAAAAGTTATTCCTGAAATGGGTGCAGGTTGGTGTCCACCAGGTGTTGTTGGCATAGGCATTGGTGGGTCTTCTGAAAAAGCTATGATAATGGCAAAAGAGTCACTGATGTTACCGATCGATATTCAGTCCCTTATTAAGCGTGGCGCTAAAAATAAGATAGAAGAGTTACGTATTGAGCTTTATAACAAAATTAATCAACTCGGTATAGGAGCTCAAGGGTTTGGTGGTTTAACTACGGTGCTTGATGTAAAGATTATTGACTATCCGTGTCATGCCTCATCTTTACCTGTGGCTTTAATTCCTAATTGTGCAGCTACAAGACATACGCATTTTATTTTAGATGGTTCAGGCCCAGCACATTTTAAAATTCCAGATTTAAGTATTTGGCCTAAAGATGTGTGGGCAGCGCAAAAAGAAGCCAAAAGAATAAACCTTGATTCTATTGATAAATTATCAGTGAAGGACTGGAAAGAAGGCGACTTACTTTTATTGTCCGGAAAATTACTTACTGCAAGAGATGGAGCACATAAGAAAATTTCCGATCTTCTCAAAAAAGGTGAACCTTTACCTTCAGAGATAAATTTAAAAAATAAATTTATATATTATGTAGGTCCTGTTAATGCTGTGGGTAATGAGGTCATAGGTCCAGCTGGACCTACAACAGCAACTCGTATGGACCAATTTATGGAAATGATGTTAGGTGAGCTTGGTATTATGGGAACAATTGGAAAAGCAGAACGTGGCCAAGAAACAATTCAGACCATAAAAAAATATGAATCAGTTTATTTGAGCGCCGTAGGTGGCGCGGCTTACCTTGTTTCAAAAGCGATTACTTCATCTAAGGTAGTTGCTTTTCCTGAGCTCGGCATGGAAGCGATGTATGAATTTGAGGTTAAAGATATGCCGGTAATGGTTTCTGTTGATAGTAGGGGTAAGTCCATATACTCTGAAGCGCCATCGCGATGGAAAAATAAATCGATTCCATTAAATGTATCTATGTAAAAATTAATTAAGTAGTAAACAGAAAGAGCCTTCACTGGGCCCTATTTTTTGTTTCAAATATAAATTAATTGCTTCATTATTATGAATTTGATCTTGGACTTTTGTTAAAACCTTTTTATAAAGCTTATCAACTAATTTTTCATACAGCACGGTAAGAGGCCCATAGATTTCGTCTTCTGAATTCAAGGTTATAATGACTTTTCCATCATCTCCATAAACTTTTGTTGAGATGCCTCCATATAGTATTTGCATTATTGGATTATAAAAAATGTTTGGCTTTAAAGATAGAATAAGTCTTCCATAATGATTTTTTTCACAAGATGCACTCGAAGTAAAAACTTCTTTACTTGATTTTTTTAGGAGGGATGCTTGAGAAACCCAATAGCCTATTGTGTATACTGTGATATGTGTCGGATGTTTATCATAGCTACCACTAACATATATAAGGTAATCATGAGGTGAATTTGCATTACCCCAACTGATACTAAATATATTAAGTAAGAATACAGTGAGGACACATACCTTAATTCTTTTCATTTTTTTGAATTTTTTGATCAGTTAATTGTCATAATGATATTATTTCAGGATAATTAGCTCATGAAAAACTTTTTACAATCTTTTTTATTTTTTTGGATCATTCCTTCTATGTCCTATGCCGCTTGTCTTCCTTTATACGACCATCAATTTAATACCTTACAGGGCGAAAAAATTAATTTATGTGATTACCAATCAAAACCTATTTTAGTTGTGAATACAGCAAGTAAATGCGGATTTACACCGCAATTCAATGCCTTAGAGGCTTTGTATAAAAAATATAATGATAAAGGTTTGTTGGTCATCGGTTTCCCATCGAATGATTTCAATCAAGAGCTAAGTACCGATAAGGAAGTGAGAGATTTCTGCAAGCTTACTTATGCAGTTGAATTTCCAATGACATCAAAATCAAGCGTCACAGGTAAAAACGCAAATCCTTTTTATCAAGAGCTTATCAAAGAAACAGGCCAGATGCCTAAATGGAACTTTTATAAATACTTAATATTGCCTCAAGGTAAAAAAGTATATGCATATCCGAGCACCACAACTCCAGATTCATCAGAAATACTTGATAAGATTAAAGCAGAATTAAAGTAATACTTTTTAAGTATTTGGCTGACGTATTTTTTGTAGAATAATTGCTGAAAGCTCTTCGACAGATCGACTAGTTGAATCAGCCCATGGTATGCCGGCATTCTTCATAAGATTTTCGCAATCAGCGATTTCTTTTTTGCAATTCTCAATTGAAGCGTAGGTACTATTAGGTCTTCTCTCCTTTCTTAAGCTACTTAATCGATCTGCTTGAATTGTTAGCCCAAAAATTTTATCGAGGTAACCTTCGAGAATAGGCGGTATAGCTTTGCGTTCAAAATCTTCAGGCGTTAAAGGATAGTTTGCAGCTTTAATTCCAAATTGCATAGCCAAATAAATACTTGTTGGTGTCTTACCTGATCTAGAAACACCAACTAAGATAACATGTGCTTGATTTAAACCAGTGTGTGTCATGCCGTCATCGTGACCTAGAGCGAAGTTAATAGCTTCCATTCTGTCTGAGTAATTTGTACCTGATATACTATGTGCTACACCAGGGCGTGTGAGCGGATTTTCTTTTAGTTCGACGCCAAGTGGCTCAAGAAATGCATCGAAAAGATCAATGTAATATGCATCAACTTCTTTAAGCTCATTGCGAAGCTTATAATTACCAATCGACATAATTACAATCGGTCGTTCGCCATTTTCCATTTTTGCATTAACAATACGCTTTTGTGCATCATCTACTTTTGCTTCTGAATCAGTAAATGGAATTCTAATTTGTGTGAATTGTGTTTCTGGAAAATGTGCCAACAGCTGGCCTAGTGAACCAGCCGTAATACCTGTTCCGTCAGAAATAAAGAACGCTGTTCTTTTTTGTTGTGCCATTATTTTTGGCTAATACGTTTCCATGTGTTCACTACAGTATCAGGATTCAGTGATATCGATGAGATACCTTCTTTAACAAGCCACTCTGCAAAATCAGCATGATCGGAAGGCCCTTGACCACAGATACCAATATATTTCTTTGTTTTTTTAGCAGCAGTAATTGCCATTTTGATAAGTGTTTTGACCGCATCATTTCTTTCATCAAAACCATCCGCCAAGATACCTGAGTCACGATCAGTACCTAATGTCAGTTGTGTAAGGTCGTTTGAACCAATTGAGAATCCATCAAAATATTCGAGAAAAGCTTCAGCGAGAATTGCATTTGATGGCACTTCGCACATCATAATTAAACGAAGTCCATGATCACCTCGTTTAAGACCGTTAGCTGCCATAATGGAGGTGACTTCTTTTGCTTCTTCTAATGTTCTCACAAACGGAATCATAATTTCTACGTTAGTTAAGCCGAATGTTTCTCTTACTTTTTTCATGGCCTGACATTCCATGACAAAACATTCTTTAAAATCTTCCGACATGTAACGCGCGGCACCTCTAAATCCAATCATTGGATTTTCTTCATCAGGTTCATAAATATCACCACCAACTAATTTTTTATATTCATTCGATTTAAAGTCAGATGTTCTGACAATCACGGGTTTTGGATAAAAAGCTGCTGCAATGGTTGCAACACCTTCAGCCACTTTGTCGATATAAAATTGTTTAGGGTTAAGGTAGCCACGTGCACGATGTGTAATTTGTTTTTGAATATCTTGCGGCATCGCTGAATAATTCAGAATTGCTTTAGGATGAATGCCAATCATATTATTAATAACAAACTCTAAGCGCGCTAAACCAACACCGTCATTTGGTGTCTGTGCAAACGTAAATGCCATATCAGGATTTCCGACATTCATCATGATCTTAACAGGTGGTGGAGGTAATGCTGTTGCTTTTTCTGTATTGACTTCATATTCTAATGCACCTTGGAATACGAGTCCTGTTTCACCTTCTGAGCAGCATACGGTCACGATATCTCCGTCCTTAAGAAGTTCAGTAGCATTTACACTTCCTACGATGGCGGGGATACCAAGTTCACGTGCAATAATTGCTGCATGGCATGTACGACCACCTCGATTGGTGACAAGTGCAGATGCTCTTTTCATAACAGGCTCCCAATTCGGATCCGTCATATCGGCAACAAGAACATCCCCTGGTTGCACTGAATGCATTTCTGAAGGATCTTTAACAATACGTACGGGACCCACACCAATTTTTTGTGTCACAGCTCGACCGGCAACGATTGCTTTGCCTGAACCTTTTAATCTAAAAACTTCGACAACATTTTTCGATTGAGATTTAACTGTTTCAGGTCTTGCTTGTAGAATATAAATTTTTCCATCTACACCATTCTTACCCCATTCAATATCCATAGGACATTTGTAATGCGACTCAATAGTCATTGCGTATTGTGCAAGTTCTAAAATATCTTCGTCAGTTAAACTAAATTGATCACTTTCTTTTGGATCGACATCTATCGTGTGTGTGCTCTTACCTGCTTGTGTTGCATCACTAAAAATCATTTTGATTTTTTTAGAACCAATAGAGCGTCTAACAATGGCAGGCTTACCTGCTTTAAGTAGTGGTTTAAACACATAGAATTCATCTGGGTTTACAGCGCCTTGCACAACTGTTTCACCTAGACCATAAGAGGCGGTAATGAAAACTACATCTTTAAATCCTGATTCTGTGTCGATGGTAAACATCACACCAGAGCAGCCAATATCACTTCTGACCATTTGTTGAACACCTGCAGAGATAGCAACTTCGGCATGGATAAAACCTTTGTGCACTCGATAAGAAATTGCACGGTCATTATAAAGTGATGCAAATACTTCTTTGACGGCATGTTTAATATGCTCCACACCATGAATGTTTAAAAAACTTTCTTGCTGTCCTGCGAATGAAGCGTCTGGTAAATCTTCTGCGGTCGCTGATGATCTTACTGCGAAGGTTGTATCTTCTGCGGAATTTTTGATCAATCGAGCGTAGTTTTCTTCAATTGCTTTTTCTAATTGAGCAGGGAAGGGTGTGTCAATAATCCATTTTCTAATTTTTGTACCGCTGACAGCGAGTGCATCAGTGTCATCCGTGTTGAGTGTTTTAAGTTCATCAGCAATTTTTTCATCGAGTTTGTTATATGCTAAAAACTCTCTAAATGCATGTGCCGTGGTTGCAAAACCATTAGGGACACGAACGCCTTTAGCATGGAGCTGGGAAATCATTTCACCTAAGGATGCATTTTTCCCTCCGACAGAAACTACGTCTGTATTTCGAAGATTTTCCAATGGAATAACATGTGCTGACATAAAGGCCCTTAGGTTAATAACTTGAAGAACTTAGAATTCAATTGCTTACAATGTTTTAAGTTTAATTGGTTTTGACAATAAAGATGCCTTAGCTTGAAATCTTTATTTGCGGCGTCATAAAAAGACGTCATTTTGCCAAATTAACACTCTATTGTCATCTCAATCTCAAAGCTTGTGAATTCATCACGTGATTTAGAGGATATCTATACATTAAGGTTTGTTGAAATAGAACAAAGAATAGACTTTAGATAATCAAAAATGTATTTAAAAGTAGTTAAAAATAGGTTAAAAGCATCTAAAAGTGCTTAATTTGTAACTAAATACCATTTTAGATAGCTATTGATTAAACATATTCTTCTTGGAAATGAAAAACGAGAGATTTAAAGCATGAAACATGTTCTCAAATCGCTAGGATCTAGAGCCAATTCATATATAATTTATGATACGGTTTCGAAGACACTATTTTTTGGAGATTT
>SHXT01000014.1 GCA_009693175.1 Candidatus Methylopumilus sp. | reverse complement strand
AGGTGTCTGCAATACCACGGTCATGTAAATATTTTAAGAATCTTGCTTGGTAGATTCCCATGATAGGACCGAGTCCCATTGATACGGTTGGAAATTGCCAGAAATCAGGCATCAGCCATGGGTGAGGATAGCTCGAGAGCCCCTTACCATCTGTTTCCATACGGAAATTACTGAGTTGTTCTTCATTGATACGACCTTCAAGATAAGCTCTCGCATAGACACCAGGGGATGAATGACCTTGGAAATAAATTAAGTCACCTTGGAATTTATCATTGGCCGCTCTAAAGAAGTGATTAAAGCCAACGTCATACAAAGTGGCAGCTGACTGAAAGCTTGCAATGTGACCTCCTACGCCAGGCGATTTTTCATTGGCACGAAGTACCGTCATAATCGCATTCCACCGAATTAATGCACGTATACGGCGCTCCATATCTGGATTACCTGGATGACGCTGTTGTAAGTGTGTTGGAATTGAGTTGACGTAAGCGGTTGTCGCTTTATAGGGAAGATTAGCACCTGATCGACGTGCTTGATCAATCATAGATTCGATTAAGAAGTGCGCGCGTTCAACACCTTCTGTTTCAATGACCGCATTGAGGGCGTCAAGCCATTCTTGCGTTTCTTGATTGTCGATATCAGGGATTGATGCCATCTTTAAATTTAACTCCAAAATTTTTTAAAGGACGCTAACGGTATAATTAAGTCTGTAGTTTACCTAGCATCTGTTGGGTATTTCAATTTTGTGAGTGATACAACTTTGAATGAACTCATATAGCTCAAGTTTGGCGTTTTTAAGCGTTTGGGTCAAGCAAAAAAGCAAGCCAAAAGCATAAAAAAAAGTAATATTCTATTGATTTTATTGATATTTTTTACTAGATCATTTTTATAAGGGTATCGAATGGCTATTAAGATTGTACAGAAAAAAGGGGTAGTTTTAGAACGAAACATCAAGGGCGACCATTGTCTTTTTGTCTTAAACAATTCGACATTGAAAGAGTTTCCCTATGCAAAAGAGTTGGATAGAAAATTAAAGCGTACGCATAAAAAAATGACAGTCCTTCTTAAAGAGCCTATTACGCTTGAATTGAATGATGGCCGTTTTATAAGTTTTATTGTTGCAGATAAAAATCTTAGTACATTCCAACGTCATACTTTAATTCGAAAGGGCACTCAGCCTCTCCTGCAAGAAAATCCAGACATGCTCACAATCGGTCTTTTTGGTGATGACAAACTTAAAGAGATTAATGCGCGTGCCGCAGTATATGTCAGTCTTCTTAATAGCCAGGCGCTGCCATCTCGTAAAAAAGAAGACTCAAAGAAAAATATTAAATCGATCGAGCTATTGGGTGTTGAAGTTAAAGATCAATTTGAGCATGAGACAGCTGTTGTCATAGGTAATACGCTCACACGTGAGTTAACAATGCTACCACCCAATGAGTTAACACCTTTAATTTATCGCACAAAAATTAAATCATTTGCGAAATCTTATGGTTGGCGACATCAAGAGTTTGATATGACTCAACTTAAAAAAATGGGTGCAGGTTCTTTTGTAGCTGTAGGACAAGGATCTGAACCTCAAGACGCAGCAATTGTGCATCTTACTTACAAACCAAAAACCATTAATAAAACGATTGCGGTCATTGGTAAAGGTATTTGTTTTGATACCGGAGGGCATAATTTAAAACCAGCGCGTTATATGCACGGCATGCATGAAGACATGAATGGTTCAGCAGTGTCACTTGGCATTTTATTGACAGCTACACTTTTAAAATTACCGATTCAAATTGATTGTTGGTTAGCTATTGCACAAAATCATATTGGACCTAAAGCTTATAAACAAAACGATGTTGTTAAATCGCTCAATGGTATAAGTATCGAAATTATGCATACTGATGCGGAAGGGCGCATGGTATTGGCAGACACATTAACTTTAGCATCAAGACTTAAGCCAGATATGATGATGGATTTTGCAACGCTTACAGGCAGCATGGCAACTGCATTAGGCGATCGTTATAGCGGTGTATTATCCAACCGACCAGAGTTATCTTGTTTGGCCGTAGGCGCTGGAAGTGAAGCAGGTGAACGTATTACAGCATTTCCATTTGATGCAGATTATGAAGAAGATCTTGATAGTATCATTGCAGATATTAAGCAATGTACTTTAGAAGGTGGTGCTGATCACATTCATGCAGCGCGTTTTTTAAATCGTTTTATTGAAAAAAATGTGCCATGGCTTCATATCGATCTTTCATCAAGTAATCGAAAAGGTGGTTTAGGTGCGGCATTAAGTGATGTGAATGGATTCGGTGTGAGTTTTGGAATTCAAGTATTGCAAAAAATTTTAGCAAAATAGCTTTTTTGATTTTGCCCTCGTAGCTCAGTGGATAGAGCATCCCCCTCCTAAGGGGAGGGTCACAGGTTCAACTCCTGTCGAGGGCGCCATATTTCACCCGTGCCCTAAGAGGTCAAACGTTAAAGTTTAAGAGAATTATCGCAATTTCATCGCAATTGAAAAATAGTTATACGGTTGGTTAATTAAAACGAGGAAAAGAATGCAAAAAATATTAGTTTTAATGTTTGTTTTATTGGTTCAAATGAGTTGTGTTTCACCTTTGATGGACAAAAATAGTAATTCAGTTCCACAAAAGCTTAATGATCAATGTAAGCAAGAATGCGCAGTTTATGGTACCAATAGTCGATCGATTGTTGGTTCCGCAATGTGCGTTGATACCTGCTTAAGGTCTAATGGGTATTGATTCTTTTGTGGCTAAGTTTAGCAGTTCAAATCTTTAATCACTGTCTTCAATCTTTTCTTTTTTTAACGGGTGTGTTTGACTGCTCATCATCACTGCTCTTGATTGAGGCGACTCTAAACTAATACGACCAAGTGATCCCTGTCGATAATCATTAAGTAAAGTAGCAGATGCTCTTTCAAGATCAACGCCATGATTTTTAAGTGGGAATCCTTTTTTCTTTGCAATCCATTCAAGAAGCGCAATGGAATCTATATTAAGATTTTCTAATTTGTAACGTGACTCAAGTAATGTTGGATAAAGCTCCAACAGAATAGATCCTAATTTTTCTGCAACCTCTTCTTCAAAATAAGCATTCTTACCAATTGCATAATTGGAAGCTAATAAGTAGCTATCTAACTCGTAGTGAATCTTTGGCCACATCATGCCTGGCGTGTCGACGAGTATCATATGATCGTTAATTTGGTGACGTTGTTGTTGCTTAGTAATTGCCGGCTCATCCCCAACTTTAGCAATTCTTTTATTTAACAATGCATTCATGAGTGTTGATTTACCAACATTAGGTACACCCATAATCATCATACGTAAAGGTTTAAGTGAAGTACTACGATGAAGTGCTAAATCCTTACAAAGCGCTAAAATTTTTTTAGGCTCATTGATTTTTTTACACGAGATAGCAATCGCTTTTGTTTTAGGTAATTTATTAAAGTAATTAATCCATTGGCCTGTAATTTTTGGATCAGCTAAATCAGATTTATTAAGTACTTTAAGATGAGCGCGTTGACGAGAAGCTCTAAGCTCTTTAATCATCGGATTTTGAGATGCACCAGGTATTCTTGCGTCTAACACCTCTATGACTACATCTGTAAATTCCATGGTTTCGGCAGCTTTTTTTTGTGCTGCAACCATATGCCCTGGGAACCATTGAATGCTCATAATCAATCTTTCGTTAATTCAACGATATTTTACTCTGTCATAAGTGTAACCGCATACGTTAAACTTAAGTATTATGGAAGATTTAAAAGATATTAGACTTGGGCAATCGATCGAACTACTGAAGTCGCTCAATATCTTAACGCGCGATGGAAAGATGAATCAGGATTCTAGGCGTAAATTAAAACAGGTCTATCATCTTTATCAATTGATAGAGCCTTGCCTAGAAAAGTCTTTAATTTCCGATGCTTCATTTACTTTGGCGGATCATGGTGCTGGAAAATCTTATTTAGGGTTTATTTTGTATGACCTTTTTATGAAAGACAAAGGGGGCGAACTTTATGCAATTGAACATAGGTCGGAACTTATTGAAAAAGCAAAAGTTTTAGCTGCTACCTTAAAATTTGATCGTATGCATTTTATTCCGTCCAACATTAAAAATTCCTTAGAAGATAAAATCATACCAAAAACAATTGATATCGTTACGGCACTTCATGCCTGTGATACAGCTACTGATGATGCAATTTTATTTGGACTCAAGAAACAAGCTCAATATATTATTCTCATTCCATGCTGTCAGGCCGAAGTTGCTAAAACATTAAGAGAAGAAAAAAGTGACACCTTAAAGTTTACTTTTTCTGAATTATGGCGACATCCTATTCATACAAGAGAATTTGGAAGTCATCTTACGAATGTATTAAGATGTCTATTATTAGAAGGTATGGGTTATAAAGTGACTGTGACTGAATTGGTAGGTTGGGAACATTCGATGAAGAATGAATTGATCTTAGCTGAAAATATTCATCAACCTAAAAAGATTGCGCTTGATCGCTTGCAAGAAATTTTAAAAGATTGCCACCTAGAGTCTTTAAGTGCTAGGTTTTTACCATCTATATAAAAAAGGAGAGCAGTATGCGTTTGATTGTTGGACTTATTCTTTTGTTAAGCATGTTACCTAGCTATGCTGCTAAAAAAACACCATCTTTTACAGGTCCAGATTTTACTGGTGTTTATGATTGCAAGGGCCTTGATGCACATGAAGGCGCGTATGAAGGTAAAGTGACTTTGAAATTAAAAAAAGAACATAGTCAGGCCCAATATGCGAGCTACGATTTTTTATTAGAGGTCCCAGGTTTTGGTAAATATCCAGGTCATATGGTGGCTAATGGATTAAATGCCGCGATGTATTTTGCATTAGAAGACCAATCAAATCATGATTTTGGCACAGGCGTTTCAGAGTTTAGTAAAAATGCTAAAGGTCAATGGCAATTTCATAAGTTTTATTTTGAGCCAAAATTTAAAGGTGGCAATACGGGTTTTGAAGATTGCGTTAAGCAGTAGTTTTTTAAATTTAACATTGTGAGCGAATCTTCAAAACAGAAACATCATCAGTTAACAAATGAAGCGCTAAGGCAAGTTCGTTTCGATAGCCTTTCATCTATTGAATTTCCAGAAGCACTTCCTGTCGCACAAAAAATTATAGAGATTAAAGAGGCGATCCTTCATCATCAAGTGATTATTTTATGTGGTGAGACCGGTTCAGGTAAAACTACACAACTGCCAAAGATATGTTTAGATTTGGGCCGCGGTATTAAAGGACTTATTGGCCATACACAGCCGCGACGAATTGCGGCAAGGTCAGTCGCAACGCGCATTGCCTCTGAATTAAAATCCCCTTTAGGTGATGCAGTAGGATACAAGATTAGATTTACGGATAAAGTTTCTAATCAAACTCTTATTAAAATTATGACAGATGGCGTTTTATTAGCCGAAACACAAACAGACCCCAATTTAAATCAGTACGACACGATCATTATTGACGAAGCGCACGAACGAAGTCTTAATATCGATTTTTTATTAGGGTATTTAAAACAACTTAGTGATCGACGTCCTGATCTTAAAATTATTATTACGAGCGCCACAATTGATGTTGATAGTTTCTCAAAACATTTTAATAGCGCTCCTATCATTGAGGTATCAGGTAGAACGTATCCCGTTGAAATTCGTTATCGACCTCTGGAAGTTAAAGATGAAGATGATCAAGAAGAAAAAATTGAAGAAGCTATTCTTGATGTCGTGAAAGAATTTTCAAAAGTAGGTGGTGATACTCTAGTCTTTTTACCAGGAGAAAGAGAGATTAGAGATATTGCAGACTTTTTAAAAAAACATTTACCGCCCCATTACGAAGTGCTTCCACTTTTTGCAAGACTTTCAGTGGATGAACAACAAAAAATATTTAGAGGTTCAAATGGACGTCGTATCATCTTATCGACTAACGTTGCTGAAACATCACTGACCGTTCCAGGTATTAAATATGTCATTGATCCTGGTATTGCTAGAGTAAATCGTTACAGTACACGCAATAAAGTTGAACAATTACAAATTGAAAAGATTTCTCAAGCTTCAGCTAAACAACGAAGCGGTCGATGTGGGCGGGTATCAGATGGCATTTGTGTGAGGCTTTATTCAGAAGAAGATTTTAATGCGAGATCTTTATTCTTAGATCCAGAGATCTACCGATCTTCATTAGCCTCTGTTATTTTAAGAATGGCGTCACTTCATTTGGGAGATGTTTCTGAATTTCCTTTTATACAGCCACCTAGTAGACGCTTTATTCAAGACGGTTACCTCTTATTACAAGAATTAGGTGCAGTTAATGATCTTTACGAATTAACGCCTGTTGGTCGAGATCTAGCTAAACTTCCGATGGACCCACGATTAGGTCGCATGCTTCTTCAAGCTAAAAAAGAAAATGCTTTGGGTGAGCTTTTAATTATTGTCAGCGCATTAAGTATTCAAGATCCCAGAGAGCGACCTTTAGATAAAAAAGCTGCAAGCGAAGAAGCGCAAAAACGTTTCTTTGATGACAAATCTGATTTTGTATCATACCTCAAGCTTTGGAAATTTTTTAATGAAGCACTTCAGTCAAAGTTAACGCAAAGTCAATTAAGAAAGTTATGTCATGAACACTTTTTATCTTATCTTCGTATGAGAGAGTGGCGAGATTTATATACCCAACTTAAAGAGCTCGTAGATGATATGGGATATAAGATAAACGAAAGAGAAGCTAATTACGCACAAATTCATCGATCGATTCTCTCAGGACTTTTGGGTAATGTTGGCACTAAGTCAATCGAAGATGATTTTTATTTAGGTGCTAGAAATATTCAATTCCATGTATCGCCAGGATCTAATATTAAAAAAAGAAAATCTAAGTGGTTGATGGCGGCTGATCTTATTCATACGACAAAGCTCTATGCGAGAACGTTAGCTGAAATTGATATTGAATGGATTGAGCCATTAAGTGTGCATTTAGTTGAGCATCATTATACTGATCCTTATTGGGATACAAAATTATCACGCGTTAACGCACATGAGCGCATTACACTCTACGGTCTCACCATTATTCTAAAACGTAGTGTTCATTACGGTCCGATACATCCAGAGATCGCACGCGAGATTTTTATTAGACAGGGTTTAGTTTCAGGCGGGTACGTATCGAAAGGTTTATTTTGGAAACATAATCAAGATTTAATCGAAGAAGTTGAGCTTTTAGAGCATAAAGCAAGACGTCTTGATGTTTTAGTCAACGAAGAAGATCTCTTTGAGTTTTATGATGTAAAAATTCCACCTCATATTATCAACGGTATTGGCTTTGAAGACTGGAGAATTGAGATTGAAAGAAAAGATCCTCAAGCACTCTTCTTAACTAAAGCCTTACTTATGAAGCGAGATGCAGAAGAGATTACAGAAGTTCAGTATCCAGAAATATTAAACATTGATAATAAATCTATCCCACTTAAATATCGTTTTGAACCAGGACATGTGAATGATGGTGTAACCGTAGTCATTTCAGAAATTGATTTCCATCAATTAAATTTACAAGGTTTACAATGGCTTGTGCCAGGCATGATACGTGAGAAATTAAATTGTATTTTTAAGTCATTACCTAAAAATATTCGCACCCAACTCTTTCCACTTACTGATAGTGTGACCGAATTTTTAACACACTACAAAGTGAGTGATCATTTATTGCAATCTATTACTCACTTTATTTTTAATAAAACAAAAGAGAGTCATATGTTTGAAGAGCATGACTTAGATTCACTTCCTCAACATTGTTTTATGAATATTGAAATTACAAATCAAAAAGGTGATGTGGTTACTCAAGGGCGAGATATCAATCTTTTAAAAGATTTCATTAAGCCTATGACGCATGTGAAATTAGATAAGCAAACAAATGCGATTGAGCGATTCAATTTAAAACGATGGGATTTTGATGAAATACCTTATGACATTGATTTAATAGAACATCAAAAAACATTTAAGGGATTTATCGCTTTAGCAGATGAGGATGATTCTGTATCGATTCGCGTCTATGTATCGGAAGAAGAGGCTCATCAGTCGCATCGACAAGGTATCTTACGTTTATTAAGTTTTGAATTAAAACCGCAGCTAAAACAACTTGAAAAAGATTTAAATAAGTTGCAAGAGGCACAACTTTTTTTAAGAGATCTCATTGAGCCTGAGGAATTGAGAGGGGATGTGATTGAGACGGTATTAGATTACACTTTAAGTACTGCAGGAACAATGCCTCGTAAGTCAGCTGATTTTATAAGTTTAGTTAAACGTATTAAAGCAAACATGCCCCAAATGATGAAAGTCATGATGGAAACTATTAATATGGTGGCGACGCACTACCATCAGATAAAAAAATTATTGAATACGCTGACGCCCATACAAAAAAAAGCAGAATCTATTTTTGTAGATCGCCTTAATACTCTAATGCATAATGAATTTATATTAAACACACCTACGGATATATTTTCACACCTTCCTCGCTTCTTAAAAGCATTGATCACTCGCATTGAAAAATATCCAACAAGAATTGATAAGGATGTGCTCATGCAAAAAGATATTGATCGTATTCACCAATTATTAAATGATCGACTTAAACCTTATCACGCAAAAAAAATAACAGCTCCCCGAGCGCTACAAGTTTTTATATGGCAGATCGAAGAACTTCATGTCTCTTTATTTGCGCAAGATCTTAAAACAGCTTTTCCGGTATCGTTAAAGCGATTAGAAAAAGCACTGGATGATATTCCTTACTATTTATGAAAGGGTTTTTTAAAAAATTTTTTAGTAAAGAAATAGAAGAGGCCTTAGTCAGTATTGATGTCAGTGAGTCAGGTGGTTTGCGTTCACTCCATTTTGCATCACATGCTATTCAGAGTTCCATGCGCATTAGAAAGCCTTTTCATTTGGAGCTCACTTACACAAGGGCGATGATGATGTTCCTTCTTTTTCATGAAAAACCACGTAAGGTTCTGTTAATTGGTTTGGGAGGAGGCTCAATCCCAAAATTTATACATCGATTTTTGCCAGATATTAAAACGACAGTTTTGGAGCTTCATAAAAGTGTCATCCATGTGGCACATCAGATGTTTCATTTGCCTTGTAATGACAAATCATTCAAGGTCATCCATGGCGATGGCATTTCGTTTATGAAACTTCATCCCGAATCCACTGATATTTTGATGGTGGATGCATTTGACCCAGAGGGCATTCCTCGTAATTTTTGTAGCTTAGCTTTTTTTGATTTATGTAAGGCTTCACTCAAAGATTGTGGTATTTTTGTAATGAACATATGGGCGAGTGACCCACATTACGATCTTTATATTGACCGTATGTGTCGTGTGTTTGATGACCGTGTTTGGGTGATCCCCACAGGTAAACTCGGCAATCAAATTGTATTGGGCTTTCATTCAACGCCTAAGGTGCTCGATATTAAAACATTAAGACTCAAAGCGAGAACTTTAGAAAAAACTTATGGACTAGAATTTTCAGCATTCTTTAATCAACTTATGCTTCATAATCATCAACCATCAAACATACTTACATTTGATGTTTAATTTTTTATAAGGTACTACCTATTTGAACTTTCAATTTTTTGCAACCTGCCCACGTGGTTTAGAAACGATATTAGTTGAAGAACTTCAGTCGCAAAAAGCACATAAGATTAAATCGACTGATGGCGGTGCTTCATTCGAAGGCGATCTTGAAACGATGTATCGCGTCAATTTATATAGTCGTGTGGCAACACGCGTGTTATCTCGTGTAGGGCAAGGTATTTATGAAAATGAAGAAGATATTTATAAGGCGACTTTTAAATTAGATTGGCCGGCATGGTTTAAAGTGAATCAAACAATTCGTGTCAAAGTCACAGGCGTCAAGTGTCCATTAAAGAGTTTAGATTTTGTGACGCTTCGCATTAAGGATGCCGTCTGCGATCGCTTTAGAGAAGTCGGTGTATTAAGACCTTCGGTGGATGTCAGAGAGCCTGATGTCAGAATTCATGCGTATCTCACACAGAATGAATATCAGCTTTATTTAGACACTTCAGGGGATCCCCTTTATCAAAGAGGATTTCGTGATGTGAGTGTGATAGCGCCTTTAAGAGAAAATTTAGCTGCCGGTATTTTATTACTGACGGGTTGGAAAGCTGGAAAGGCTTTACTCGATCCCATGTGTGGGAGTGGTACATTTTTAATTGAAGCTGCGATGATGGCAATCAATCAACCGCCCGGCATGAAGCGATTATTTGGTTTTCAAAAATTAAGTCACTACGACGAAGCGTTATGGAAAAAAATACACAATGAAGCTACCCATCACATGAAGCCCGCTATATTTTCTGAGATTTATGGATCGGACATGGACTTAAGAGCGGTGAGAGTGAGCCGACATAATTTAAAAGTTGCAGGTTTAGAAGAGGTCGTTAAAGTGATGCAAAGTCATTTTACAGAACTTAATCCACCTCAGTCTGAAGGCGTCCTTGTGACAAATCCACCTTATGGTCAGCGCATTGGTGAAGATGAGGATTTAAAAGAGGTTTATCCCATCTGGGCGCAACACATGAAACAATCATTCGGCGGTTGGGATACTTATTTTTTAACAGCAGACCTTGAAATGCCTAAAGCGATGCGATTAAAACCCTCCAAAAAGACACCGCTTTTTAACGGTGCTTTGGAGTGTCGTTTATTTGAAATTAAAATGGTGTCGGGAAGTAACCGAAAACCAAAAGATTAAAGTACGCTTAATGCCGCGTCGTAATTAGGTTCAGTGGTAATTTCTGCAACAAGTTCACAATGAAGTACTTCATTATTTTCATTTAACACAATCACAGCACGTGAAGTTAGCCCTGCTAAACTTGAATCTTCAATCAGCACACCAAAGTCCGTAGCAAATTTTTTGGTGTTACGAAATGTAGAAAGTGTTGCAACATTTTCAATACCTTCAGCTCCACAGAAACGACTTTGTGCAAAAGGTAAGTCAGCTGAAATACATAAGATGACAGTATTGTTAAGTTTTGCGGCAGCCTCATTAAATCTTTTCACAGAATTAGCGCACGTGGGTGTATCGATACTTGGAAAAATATTAAGTACTTTACGTTTACCCGCAAAGTGATTTAAATTCACATCGGCACGTGTTTTGTCGGCAAGACTAAAATCTGGCGCTTTTTGGCCCTTGCTTAAAAATTGACCACCTATCTTAACGGGACCGCCTTTGAGTGTGACTGCCATGATGTGAATCTCCTTAAAATGTAATAATAGTTGACAATATACATCAGTTATTTTTTTATGGGTAGACCACCCATCTTTTTTAAAAGTGAGCCCCTCTTTTCATGACTTTAATCCTTTAAAATAGAGTTATGTCTGAACTTCATCCTGTTTCTTTTGTTCATTTAAGGTGTCATAGCGAATACTCCATCTCTGATGGTATTGTGCGTATTGATGATTATATCGACAAGGCTTTTGCGGCTAACATGCCAGCACTGGCTTTAACTGACTTAAATAATGTTTTTGGCTTAGTGAAGTTCTATAAGAAAGCGTGTGAGAAGGGTATCAAGCCCATTTTAGGTGCTGACCTTTGGATTGAAAACGAAACGAATCGTGATCAACCTTACCGTGTCTTAGTGTTATGTCAGAACGACAAAGGCTATCTCGCACTCTCCGAAATTTTGACATGCGCTTATTTAGAGAATCAGTATCGAGGCCGGGTAGAAATTAAGAAGTCTTGGCTTTGTGAAAAGAATGAAGGACTCATTATCCTTTCAGGGGGTGTGATGGGTGATGTAGGTCAAGCTATCCTGCAAGATCATTCTGATATCGCAATTGAAGCAATGAAAGTGTGGGCGACGCATTTTAAACTTCGCTTCTATGTTGAAATTCAACGCATTGCTGAAGGTGAACATAAGGTCAATGAAGAACGCTTTATTCAGAAGTCTTTACATTTGGCATCCAGTTTAGAAATTCCAGTTGTCGCAACCCAGCCTATTCAATTCATCGAGGCGGATGACTATCGCGCACATGAAGCAAGGACTTGTATCGCAGAAGGTTACATCATGGCTGATACACGTCGACCTAAATTATTTTCACGCGAACAATATTTTAAAAATGAATTAGAGATGCAAGCTTTATTTAGTGATATTCCAGAGGCTTTACAAAATTCAGTTGAGATTGCAAAGCGTTGTAATTTTAAATTTACATTAGGTAAAAATTATTTACCTAATTTTCCAACACCTAATCAAGAAAAGCTTGAAGACTTTTTAATTGCAGAATCTAAAAAAGGCATAGAAGTTCGTCTAGTAGAACTTTTTCCGGATAAAGTAAAAAGAAAAGAAATAAGATTAGCTTATGATGAGCGCATTACCTTTGAAACTTCCATCATTAATCAGATGGGTTTTGCAGGATACTTTTTAATCGTGGCTGATTTTATTAATTGGGCAAAAAATAATGCCGTGCCTGTGGGTCCTGGTCGCGGTTCGGGCGCGGGCTCATTAGTAGCCTATAGTTTAGGCATCACCGATCTTGATCCAATTCGCTATCAACTTCTCTTTGAACGGTTTTTAAATCCTGATCGTGTGTCGATGCCTGACTTTGATATCGACTTCTGCCAAGAAGGGCGTGATCGTGTCATTGATTACGTTAAGCAAAAATATGGTGTAGCTTCTGTTTCTCAAATTGTGACCTTCGGTACGATGGCGGCACGTGCAGTTATTCGTGACGTAGGACGCGTCCTTGATCTTCCATTTAATTTTGTTGATGGCATTGCGAAATTAATACCAATGGAATTAGGCATCACTTTAAAAGATGCGCTCGACAAAGAACCACAACTTCAAGAACGCGCGAATAAAGAAGAAGAAGTTAAAGAGCTGATAGAACTTGCCTTAAGACTAGAAGGCATTGTTCGTAATGTTGGTATGCACGCAGGTGGTGTATTAATCGCACCTGGAAAAATTTCTAACTTCACACCCATTTATTGTCAGGCAAATGGCGATAGCTTAGTGAGTCAATTTGATAAAGATGACATTGAGGCTTTAGGTTTGGTAAAGTTCGACTTCTTAGGATTGCGTACGCTCACGATTTTAGCGATGGCATTAAAACATGCGAACCTTCTTCGTGAAGAAGAAAATCTTACACCGCTCGATCTTAATCATTTACCGCTGGATGATAAAACAGTCTTCCAACTTTTAAAGAGTGCGAATACAACCGCTGTGTTTCAGCTTGAATCACGCGGCATGAAAGATATGTTAAAACAAGCCAAGCCCGATTGCTTTGAAGATATTGTGGCGCTCGTAGCACTCTATCGCCCAGGCCCTATGGATTTGATTCCAGATTTCTGTAAACGTAAGCACGGACAACAACGCATTATGTATCCACATCCTTCGACCGAATTGATCTTAAAAGAAACATACGGTATTGCTGTGTATCAAGAACAGGTGATGCAAATTGCACAAGCTGTCGCAGGTTACTCGTTGGGTGCTGCTGATTTATTGCGACGTGCGATGGGTAAGAAAAAGATTGATGAGATGGATGCGCAGCGTGAAGGTTTTATTGCAGGTTCTTTAAAAAATGGATTATCCGAAAGACAGGCACGAGAACTTTTTGACTTACTCGAAAAATTTGCCGGTTATGGTTTTAATAAGTCACATGCAGCAGCCTATGCTATGGTCGCTTACCAAACAGCGTATTTGAAAACACATTACCCCGCAGCATTTTTAGCAGCCTCCATGTCGGCCGATATGAATAATACCGATAACATTCAAATCTTTTTTGAAGATTGCAAACCTAACGGCGTTGAGCTTCTTCCTCCCGATATCAATCAAAGTGGTTTTGAATTTATTCCAATCAACACCACGCAAATTTTATATGGACTCGGTGCTATTAAAGGAACAGGACTCGCTGCGATTGAACTTATTTTAGACTCCCGTGAAAAATTAGGCCCATTTAAAAATCTTTTTGATTTTTGTAGCCGACTTGATTTAAGAAAAGTGAATCGACGTGTGGTGGAGTCTCTCATTCGTGGTGGTGTATTCGATCAACTCGAACTTAACCGTGCATCTTTACTCGCGAGTGTCAATTTAGCGATCACTGCGGCCGAGCAAGGAAGAGCCAATGTGGGACAAAATAGTTTATTTGGTGAAGAGCAAACACAAAAAGTGGAAACGGTTGCGACTTCTTTATGGAGCCCACAACAAAAACTTCAGGAAGAAAAAGCAGCGCTCGGATTTTATTTTAGTGGGCACCCTTTTACCTTCTTTGAAAAAAAAGTGCGACCTTTTATCAAAACACAAATTAAAGAACTCAAGCCCCAAGAGCAATCTTACTTAATCGCAGGGGTCATTGTTGCGATTCGTATACGTATGACAGCACGCGGCAAGATGGCAATTGTCACTTTAGATGATGCGATCTCGCGTGTTGATGTGGTGGTAGGTAATGAGCTTCTCACACAATCAGTTCGGTTAGTACAAGAAGATCAACTTCTGATTGTGGAAGGTCGTGTAAGTCATGACGACTTCTCGGGTGGTATTCGTGTGACCGCGCGTAAACTTTTTGATCTTGCAACTGCACGCAATACTTTTGCGCACCATTTAAAGATTTCATGTAATGGACAATCGGACGCGCAAAAATTAAGAGATATCTTAAGGCCTTACTGTGGGCCCCCTCAAAATAATCTCAAGCGTTGCAAAGTTAAAATTTGTTATCATAATGACAAAGGTCATGTAGAACTCCTCTTGGGCCGTGAATGGCAGGTCGATTTACACGATGAGCTTTTGGATGGGTTAACCCAATGGCTGAGCGAAGAAAACGTAAAAATCCTTTATAATTAACCCCCAGTTTTAAAAAATCGACTACATGAAAATTAGTTATCTAGAATTTGAAAAACCGATTTCTGAGCTTGAGGCGCAAACCGAAAAGCTTAAAGAGACGCATGATAAGAATAAGAACCTTGATATCTCAAAAGAGCTAGTGCAATTAGAAGGTAAGACCGAAAAGCTTCTGCATGAGATTTATGACAATCTCAACGCATGGCAAATTTCACAAGTATCACGTCACCCACAAAGACCCTATACTATTGATTATATTGAGAAACTTTTCACAGATTTTGAAGAGTTGCATGGTGATCGTGCGTTTGCAGATGATCCCGCCATCGTAGGGGGTCTCGCTTCTTTTGAAGGTATGCCCGTGATGGTGATTGGCCACCAAAAAGGACGGGATGTCAAAGAAAGACAATACCGCAACTTTGGTATGCCAAAACCTGAAGGCTACCGAAAGGCACTCCGCCTTTATAAGTTAGCCGAAAAATTCAATGTACCCATTGTGACGCTTATTGATACACCAGGAGCCTACCCTGGTATCAATGCCGAAGAGCGTGGTCAATCAGAGGCGATTGCACGTAATTTATACGTCATGGCAGAACTGAAGGTGCCTATCATTGGTGTTGTGATTGGTGAAGGTGGTTCGGGGGGTGCATTAGCTTTAGGCGTTGTAGATCAATTACTTATGCTTCAATTTGCAACCTATTCCGTCATTTCTCCCGAAGGCTGTGCCTCTATTTTATGGAAGAGTGCGGACAAGGCCTCGACTGCAGCAGAAACCTTAGGGATTACAGCCACACGCTTAAAAGTACTTGGTCTAGTGGATGTGATCTTAAATGAACCTCTAGGTGGTGCTCATCGAAATCCGAATATGATGATGGAAACCTTACGCAAATCACTCAAAGAAAATTTAACCAAACTTAAAAAGAAACCCCTCAAACAACTTCTTCAAACACGTTACGAACGATTACTTAGCTATGGCAAGTTCAAAGAAACCGCTAAGTAGCCTAAACAAAGTTTTAAATCAAAAACAAAAAAATAAAAAGTCTTTACTCAATTCAATCGAAGACGCTTTTTTAGTTTTATCGAGCCAGCAAAAAAAGATTCAATCCATGTCAGTGGCTTTAAGTGGTGGTGTCGATTCAGTGGTGCTTTTACATCTCTTGTCTCAGCTTCAAAAGAAGCAAGGCTTCAAACTAAAAGCCACTCATGTGCATCACGGTTTAAGTCACAATGCAGATCAATGGGTAAAATTTTGTGAGAAGTTATGTGCAAAATTATTTATTCCTTTAGATGTTCATTACATTAAATTGCCTCAAAAAAAGTCCCTTGGTATTGAGGGGGAGGCTAGACGTCTTCGCTATGAAAAACTCCTTCAAACTAAATCAGATTTAATCGTTTTAGCGCATCACGAAGATGACCAAGCTGAGACATTTTTATTACAACTCATTCGTGGAGCAGGGGTCAAAGGTTTGTCATCCATGGCAAGTTTTGATGCTTCAAAAAAGCTCTGGCGACCGCTTCTAAATACCTCAAGATCTGACATTGAAATTCACGCAAAAAAACATAAATTAAAATGGACTGAAGACGAAAGTAATCTTAATTTAGACTTCGATCGAAACTTTATTCGTCACAAGATTTTACCGATTTTAAAGAAGCATTTTTTACATATTATTAAAGTGATTTCGAGATCGGCTTCACACTTGGCTGAAGCACAAACTCTCCTGAATGAATTAGCAATTATTGACATAAAAAAATGTTTAAAATCAATGAGTAATAAGTATAAACTTAAAGTAGATTATTTAAATAAATTATCGGTGTATAGAGCTAAAAATCTACTGCGCTATTGGTTGGAAATCAACGATCAATTGATGCCGTCCAAAGATCTTTTGGATGAGTTATTAAGGCAAGTTTTAACGGCTAAAAAAGACGCAGTATTAAAAATTGAGCTTACAAAAGATCATGAAATTCGTCGTTATAAAAATGAGATTTATTTGGTTAAAAAAAATCAAAATCATAAAAAAAATTATGAAATTATTTGGCGGGGGGAATCAGAAATTCTTTTACCAGATGATGCAATATTGAAATTCAAAAAAGCAAAAGGTAGGGGTATCGCGTTAAAATTTTTAAAACATAAAGAGCTCACCATTTCTAATCGTAAAGGTGGAGAGTCTTTTAAGCCTGAATTAAATCGGCCTACTAAAAAAATAAAACAACTCTTTCAAGAGTCTGATTTAACGCCGTGGGAAAGAGAAGCCTTACCCTTGATTTTTATTAATAATGATCTCGCGTGCGTTCCTTTTTTTGGTGTCGACGTTAAATGCCAAGCAAAACCCAAAGAAGATGGCTTAGAAATTATTTGGAACGCATAAAATTTAATGTTGTTTATTCACAACAAAATTATAAAAAATTTTCAATTTTATTTTCTTCTAACTTATTTATTTAGTTTAGTTTTTTTAGAATAAAGCGGGGGGCTTTCTTCGGGAAGTTTTCCTAGTCAATTAAGGCTCTAAATCCTTGAAATTCATTAATATTTTCAATAAAGTAGCAACGTCGATAGTCCTCTATTATTTTAAAGTTATGAACGTCATCCAAAAATCAGCATTATTAGTACTTTTTATTGCAAGCACATCAATTTTCGCAGCAGATAAAACTTTATCGACTGGAACAATTAATGTGATCAGCTCAACACCACTTCCATCCATTGGTTTATCGCTTGATATTATTCCATCTAACATTCAGGTGATTAATCGTGGTGATCTTAAGAATCAAGCCGGAGTTACTATTGCTGATTTTGCGGCTAATAATTTACAAGGTGTGACAATCAATGAAACACAAGGTAATCCATTTCAGCCAGACGTTTCATTTAGGGGATACTCTGCTTCACCACTAGATGGAAATCCTCAAGGCATTTCTGTTTATCTAGACGGTATTAGAATCAATGAGCCTTTTGGGGATACCGTGCGATGGGATCTCATTCCTAGCTTTGCTATTCAAGGTATGCAACTTGTGCCTGGATCAAATCCATTATTTGGACTTAACACTTTAGGTGGTGCTATTGCTATTCAGACTAAGAGTGGCAGAACTAACCCAGGCGGTGCTATTGAAATTTCCGGTGGTTCATGGGGAAGAAAAAATGCATCAGCTGAATACGGCGGCGTCTCTAAAGATGATTCAGTGGATTACTATTTAGGTGTGAATTATCTTGATGAAGATGGATGGAGAAAATTTTCGCCCACCACAGTTAAGCAAACATTTGGAAAGTTGGGTTGGCAAAATGAATCCACTAAAATTGATTTAACTTACTTGAATGCTAATAACGACATGATAGGCAATGGTGTGGTGCCGCAAGAGATGATGACAAGCTTTGGTCGTGAAGTTATCTATACAAGACCCGATCAAACACGTAATTTCTTAAATCAATTCACATTGAATTTGAGTCATTGGATTAATAATGATGTTATGTTAAGTGCCAATACCTACTACCGTAGATCAAATCGAAACACCATAAATGGCGATGTAAATGGAGATTTTGATGATGACCCCCTCAACGCTTGTCAAGGAGCAGCGGGTAACGATAATAGACTATGCAAAAGCGTCATGAATCGAACCAAAACACGGCAAAATAGTTATGGCATACAAGCGCAATTAGCTTTTAATCAAGATTTATTCGGTAAAAAAAATCAGTTTATTGTGGGTACAGGTTACGATCGCTCCGTTGTTCGATTTAGCCAAATACAAGAATTTGGACAGTCTTTTGATGCAACAAGAGCACCATCTGAATTAATTGGTTTTGTGGATCAGGCGGTCAATTTAAAAGGCAAAACGGAGACTTGGCACATGTTAGCTACAGACACGTTGTCAATGAGCGACTTAGTGCATATTAATGCAGCCGCGAGATATAACCATACGAAAGTAAAGAATACAGATTTTTTAGCAGGCACACAATTTCATTATGCTGATAATGGGGCGAATCATAATCATGGCGATGCTGGTGGCAATCATACTTTTAATCGTATCAATCCATCAGTAGGACTTACTTTAACGCCCAATCAAAATATAACAATGTTTGGTTCTTATAGTGAATCAAGTCGCGCCCCATCGACAATTGAATTGGGTTGTGCTGACCAGGCTAATCCTTGCCTTCTTCCGAACGCAATGGCAAGCGATCCACCTTTGAAACAGGTTGTTGCAAAAACATATGAAGCGGGCTTGAGAGGAAAGTTAACAGAAAATATTCGCTGGTCTGCATCGACTTATCAAGCTATCAATCATAATGATATTCAATTTATATTTTCTGGTCAGACAAGTCACGGTTATTTTGATAATGTGGGCAGAACAAAAAGACAAGGCGTAGATTTAGGTCTTGGAGGAAATTTAGAAAAGCTTACTTGGAATGCTAATTACAGCTATATTGATGCGACTTATGATTCTAATTTATCTCTTGTATCAGAATCAAATATAGCAAAAGACATAAATAATAAAATCAGTGTAGCAAAGGGTAATCGATTACCAGGAATACCTGAACATCAATTTAAGGTAAGAATGCAATACCAAGTCATGCCAGACCTAGCTTTAGGCGCTAATCTTATTGCTTATTCTAGCGCCTATATGGTGGGTAATGAAAATAACATCTCGCAGGGGTCTATTGGTAGTGGGAAGACTCCCGGATATGCGATTGTGAATTTAGATACACAATATAACTTTGGTAGAACTGGTTGGAAAGCATTTGCCAAAGCAATTAATGTTTTTGATAAATATTATTCAACGGCAGGCAGGTTGGGTGAGAATCATTTTGACGCTGCAGGCCGTTTTGATGATGATGCTTCACGGTCTACTATGGTATCCCCGGGTGCACCGCGTGCTGGTTGGATTGGTCTTCGTTACGAATTTGGCGGCGCAGAGAAAAAAGATTAATTAAAAAAAACTTTAAACATTTAAACGGCTCTGTTTAAGAGCCGTTTTTTTTGGTGAAAAAGTATTATGCGTGTAAGCTTTTCCTAATATCAATCTTTCATGAAATAACGGTACTTCAATTGAGCTTAAAGCAACGCCTTACAATCATTATTAATTTTCTTTTGCTTTTAATTCTTATCGTAAGCGTATCACTTACCATTCAAGAAGCTAAAAAGAATGTGCGTGCCGAAATTGCTTCTTCAGAAAAGTTAACCCTCTATCTTTTTGAAATTGGTGTACTTAAAAATCCAAAATATCAAACTATTGAAAATGAATTTAAACCTTTCAATCTTCAGAGTCTTATTCACATGAGACATATTAAGATTGAATTTTTTAATATTCAAGGTAAGTTATTAGATAGCAATACTTCAGAAATAAAGATTATGAATCAGGCACCTGATTGGTTTGTAAATGTTATGAGTAGAATTTCTGAGCCTTGGGAGCTTAAGCGCTTACCCATTGTGATTTTGGGTGATCATAAGGGAGATATTGTGATCTCACCTGACCCAAGTTATGAGTATGGTGAAATTTGGAACCAGGTAGAAGGCGCTCTTTATTTGATTGGATTCTTTTTTGTATTGATTAATGTTTTAGTGATCTGGATTTTATCTAATGCATTAAGCCCCATTCAAAATATTCTTTATGCACTCAATCAATTAGAAGAAGGCAATCTTAAGGTCAGGATGCCTAATTTAAAAACGATCGAACTAAAAAGTATAGGACAAAAATTTAATCGTATGGTTAAAGTGCTAGAGGAGAGTGTTTCTAAAAATCATTTACTGTCACAACAATTGATTACATTGCAAGAAAGCGAACGAAAAAAATTAGCGCGTGACTTGCATGATGAATTCGGTCAATCACTCACCGCCATTCATGCAGATGCTGCTGCATTAAAAGTTTTAGCACAAAAAGAGTATCCAAAAATAAAACCCAGCGTGAATGCGATCAGCGATATTTCTAAATACTTGATGGAGCTTGTGAGTGGCATGTTAGGACGCCTTAAGTTAGGTGTATTAGATGATTTAGGTTTAGAAGAAGCTTTTAAAGAATATATTGGTGCATGGGCTCTTCGAAACAAAAGTATTGATGTGCAATATAAGATTAATATTCCCCAATCATTTAAGATCAATGAATCAATTTCGGTAGCAAGTTACCGACTTCTACAAGAAGCACTCACAAATACTCAAAGGCATGCTCATGCATCTAAAGTAAGCATTATGATTCATTTAAAAAAGTTAGCTGATCATAAGCATTCTATTGATATGGTGATTAAGGATAACGGTCGTGGATTTAAAGTACGGCATAAGGATGGTTTTGGTTTAATAGGCATGAAAGAACGTATACGTCTTGTAAAGGGTAATCTTGTGATCAAAAGCACACTTCGTAAAGGCGTTACACTGCATGTTAAATTGCCAATCTCATCTAAGAAGGCTATATCGTGAGCCATAAAATTTCTATTATGTTGGTTGATGATCATGCGGTGGTCAGAGCAGGTGTTGGGCGCCTACTTGAACAATATCCAGAATATGAAGTCATTGCCGAAGCTGAGAGTGGTGAAAAGGCTTATCAATTATTTGGAGAAATAAAACCTGATATCTTAATTATTGATTTGTCGATGCCTGGCATGGGGGGGCTTGAAGCCATACGTCGAATACTCATGCGTTATCCAAAGGCAAATATTTTGGTTTTATCTATGCATGAAAATTTAAGCTTTGTAAATCAGGCGATGAAACTTGGAGCCAAGGGATACATTATAAAAAATAGTTTGGCTGAAGAACTTATTCAAGCGATTGAGTCTGTATCGAAAGGCAATATATATCTTAGCGAAGAACTTGCAGGGCATGTGGCGTTGCAATCTTCTAATCCTAAAAATGATCCCGTCCATGATTTATCAGCGCGTGAATTTGAAATCTTTAGATTACTTGCAGAAGGTAAAGAAATTGATCATATTGCAAAGACATTAAATATTAGTGTCAAGACAGTCTCTAATTATCAGACAGCCATCAAGCAAAAACTAGGTGTGCATAATGCCGTTGAATTAATTCGTTACGCACTTCGCGTAGGAGCTATTAAAAACTCAGTTTAGCTGTGATGTGTTTTAAGGCTCATGTTATGATTTCACTATTCTTAAGTGAATAAAATTCATATGAAAATCGGCACCCCATTATCTCCTCAAGCAACACGCGTTATGCTTCTTGGCAGCGGCGAACTTGGCAAGGAAGTCATTATTGCATTTCAACGTTTAGGCGTTGAAGTGATTGCGGTGGATCGTTATAAAGATGCACCAGGGCATCAAGTTGCGCATCGTTCACATGTGATTGACATGACAGATAGTCACGCTTTATTAAACTTAGTTAACCAAGAAAAACCACACTACATCATTCCTGAAATCGAAGCGATTAATACTGATGCATTGGCAATGATTGAAAAAAAAGGTGATGCGATTGTCATCCCCACTGTTAAAGCCGTTCAACTTACGATGAATCGTGAGGGTATTCGTGATTTGGCCGCGAACCAATTAAAACTGCCTACATCTTCATTTGCATTTGCAAAAAGTTTAAATGAATTGAAAATCGCGATTAATAGTGGCATTGGTTATCCATGTTTTGTGAAACCCACCATGTCATCTTCCGGTAAAGGTCAATCACGTATTACTGATGCATCTAAAGTGAAAGAGGCTTGGGATTATGCGGCTTCTGCGGGACGTGTCAATAAAGGTGTCGTCATCGTCGAAGGTCAAATTGATTTTGATTATGAAATCACTTTACTCACCGTTAGAGCAAAAAACGCGAAGGGTGACATTGAAACCTATTTCTGTGAACCGATTGGACATAAACAAGTTGAGGGTGACTATGTTGAGAGTTGGCAACCACAACCGATCCATGATGTAGCACTTAAAAAAGCCCGCGACATTGCTAAAAAAATTACGGATGCTTTAGGTGGTTTAGGTTTATTTGGTGTGGAACTCTTTGTAAAAGATGATGTGGTATGGTTTTCAGAAGTGAGTCCGAGGCCGCATGATACGGGCATGGTAACTTTAGCCAGTCAACGTCAGAATGAATTCGAACTCCATGTGCGTGCCATTTTAGGATTGCCTGTCAATACAAGTCTTAATCGACCTAGTGCGAGTGCTGTGATTTATGGTGGACATGATGCGGAGGGCATTTATTTTGCAGGTATTGATCAAGCCCTTAACGTCCCTGAATCAGACCTTCGTCTTTTCGGAAAGCCTAAATCATTTATGCGTCGTCGAATGGGTGTGGCATTAGCTTCAGCGGATTCCATAGATGAAGCAAGGTTACGTGCGCAAAAAGTGGCAGCACTTATTAAGCCTAGTCTTTAATTAAACTCTCGACTTACGTCTTTCTCTTGATGCTGGAGGTTTTGCCTCAGATGATTTTTTAAAGATGCGACCTTCAGAAGGTTTTCTTGCGAAAGTTTTTTTCTCGAACGGTTTTCGTTCACTAGGTTTTCTGTCCGTCGATATTCTTTCAGAAGGTTTTCGGTCGCTTGGTTTCCTATCAAAAGATTTTTTCTCACCAAAGGATTTTCCAAAGGTTGGTTTTATATCTGATGTTTTACCAAATAATCTTTTTTCAATTGCCTTCTTTTCAAAGGGGCTTCTTGGTTTTCTGGGTTCACTATCACGTTTCGCACCATCTCTAGAGCCAAAATCTTTACGGAATGGTTTTTTATCCCCAAATGATTTTTTATCTCCAAAACTTCGATTACCTCGATTAGATCTCGGACGTTTTTCATCTGACACATGATCGCGTGATTTAAGTTTAGGTTCAAAACCTTCCATCACTTTCACTTCAATTTTGTGACCTGTATATTTTTCAATATCGCGGAGTGATTTTCCATCCATAGGTGCTACAAATGAAATAGCGACACCTACTTTTTTAGCGCGACCTGTACGACCAATGCGGTGAACGTAGTCTTCGGCAAATTTAGGTAAGTCATAATTAATGACGTGTGTAATTCCATTGACATCAATACCACGTGCCGCCACATCGGTGGCTACAAGCACACTGATATCTTTATGTCTAAATTTAGTTAGAGTTCGGTTTCTAGCACCTTGCGTCATATCACCATGAAGGGCGCCCGTTTTATGGCCCGTGTTATAGAGCTCATCAGATAATAAATCTGCATGACGTTTGGTGGATGTAAAGATAATACTTTGAGTTACACCAGGCTGAATGAGGAGATGCTCGAGGAGTTTATTTTTATGGTGAAGGTTATCTACGTAATACATTTGCTGCGTAATATTTTCGTGTTTTTCTTTCGAGTGACTGATCTCAATCGACTTGGGATTATGCAGTAAGTCTTTTGCGATTTTACTGATTTGTCCATCAAGTGTTGCTGAGAATAATAGAGTTTGATGTTTGGTATTAATCGCTGAACATATTTTTTTAACATCAGGAATAAATCCCATATCAAGCATACGGTCTGCTTCATCTAACACCAACATTTGTAAACGGGACAAATTAATACGGCCACGTTCCATGTGATCTAAGAGGCGACCTGGGGTTGCGATCAAGATATCTAAGGGCTGAGACAATAATTTATTTTGTAATGGATAAGGCATACCACCTACGATACTGGTAGTTTTGGCCCTAATAAATTGACCATATTTACGTGCAGCCTCATTAATTTGCATGGCTAATTCTCGCGTTGGTGTTAAGACCAAAATGCGTGGACCACGTTCTTTAACAGGGTGCGGTGTTGCAAGTAAATTCAATGCTGGCAATATAAATGCGGCTGTCTTACCAGTACCTGTTTGCGCTGAAGCCATGAGGTCATGACCTTCTAGAATCAAAGGAATCGATTTTTCTTGGATTGGGGTTGGGGTTTTATAACCTATGCTATTTAACGCGCGAAGGATCTGTGGGTCGAGCTTTAATGATTCAAAAGACAATGTCGTACTCCTTATAAAGGGTTGAGTGCATTTAATCTTTTAAAAAATTACAAACTTCCAACCACTAGATTTAAACGCGCAAGATGACTACTTTTATGTGAGTGCGCAGTATATCGATAAATCCATGAATCGCAAAGCTTAATTTCCTTTTAAATATGCTAGAATTCGGCCTCATTTCAATTTTGGTATCACTTTTATGTCGCGTAATTTAAGAAATATTGCCATCATCGCCCACGTGGATCATGGCAAAACCACCCTCATCGATAAACTTCTTCAACAGTCTGGAATCTTTGCAAAGCATCAGCAAGTGACCGAACGTGTTATGGATTCAAATGATATTGAAAAAGAACGTGGTATCACGATTTTGGCTAAAAATACTGCGGTCAATTTTGAAGGCACACACATTAATATTGTAGACACCCCGGGTCACGCCGACTTTGGTGGTGAAGTGGAACGTGTTTTAGGTATGGTGGATGGCGTGGTTTTACTGGTGGATGCGGTAGAAGGCCCTATGCCACAGACCCGCTTTGTGACGAGAAAAGCTTTAGCCCTAGGTTTAAAACCGATTGTGGTGATCAATAAAATTGATCGTCCTGGAGCCCGCCCTGACTGGGTTATTAATCACACTTTTGATCTCTTTGCGAATTTGGGAGCGACAGACGAACAACTCGACTTTCCTGTGGTCTATGCATCAGCACTCAATGGTTATGCCATGCTCGATTTGAACGAAAAGTCTGACACGATGAAGCCCTTATTTCGGATGGTACTGAAACATGTGACTCCGCCTGCTGGCGATCGAACTAAACCCCTTCAGTTACAAATATCTGCGCTAGATTATTCGTCCTATACGGGTCGTTTAGGCGTTGGAAAAATTAAAAATGGCGTGATTAAGTCAGGTCAGCCTGTCGTCGTGATGCATGGCGACAAGCAACTATCACAAGGCCGTATCAATCAGGTCTTAGGTTTTAAAGGGCTAGAGCGTATTCCAGTCGAAGAAGCTGAGGCAGGGGATATCGTCATTATTTCAGGATTAGAAGAAATCGGTATTGGTGTCACCATTGCAGATCCTAATAATCCTCAAGGTTTACCTATTATGGCAGTTGATGAACCCACATTGACGATGGATTTTATGGTCAACACTTCACCACTTGCAGGTACCGAAGGTAAGTTTGTGACAAGCCGACAAATTCGTGATCGTTTAACGAAAGAACTTTTAGTCAATGTGGCATTGCGCGTAGAAGATACAGAAGACGCTGATATTTTTAGAGTATCAGGTCGAGGCGAACTTCATTTAACGATTCTATTAGAAAATATGCGACGCGAAGGTTTTGAATTGGCTGTAGGTAAACCGCGTGTGGTTTATCGTGAAATCAATGGCGAAAAATGTGAGCCTTATGAAATGTTAACAGTGGACTTGGAAGATGAAACACAAGGTGCTGCCATGGAAGAATTAGGTCGACGTCGTGGTGAATTACAAAATATGGAATCAGATGGCAATGGTCGTACACGTTTAGAATATAAAATTCCTGCACGAGGACTTATTGGTTTTCAGGGTGAATTTATGACCATGACACGCGGTTCAGGTTTAATGTCACATGTGTTTGATGAATATGCACCTGTAAAAGCTTATATGCCAAGACGTCGTAATGGTGTATTGATTTCAGCTGAACATGGTGAAGCGGTAGCTTACGCATTATGGAAACTTCAAGACCGTGGTCGTATGTATGCAAGTCCAGGTGATAAGTTATATGAAGGTATGGTGATTGGTATTCATAGCCGTGATAACGATCTTATTGTGAATCCAACTAAGGGTAAGCAACTCACGAACGTACGTGCATCAGGTACGGATGAAGCGGTGCGTTTGGTAACACCCGTGCAATTAACCTTAGAGTCTGCAGTAGAGTTTATTGAAGATGACGAGCTAGTAGAAATTACACCTAAATCGATTCGTATTCGTAAACGTTTTCTTTTAGAACACGAGAGAAAACGTGCATCCAAAGAATAAATTAAGCGGTTGCGACTTGGGTTAAGAGGTACTCTTCGTAGTTGCCTGAGAAATCAATAATATGATCTTCTTTAATTTCTAAAATACGTGTAGCAATTGAACTTACAAATTCACGATCGTGACTCACAAAAAAGAGTGTGCCTTTATATTTATCGAGTGCGGTATTTAAAGACTCAATAGATTCCATATCCATGTGATTTGTCGGCTCATCCATCAGTAACACATTCGATTTTGCAAACATGAGTTTACCGAAGAGCATACGACCTTGTTCTCCACCAGATAAAACTTCCACAGATTTTTTTGTATCTTCCCCTGAAAATAAAAGTCTACCTAAGATACTTCGCACAGCCTGATCATCTTCACCTGATTGTGTGCAATTTTTCATCCAATCAAAGAGCTGAATATCTTTTTCAAACTCAGTGGCGTGGTCTTGTGCAAAATAACCAACTTTCGCTTTTTCTGCCCACTTAATTTCACCGTGGTTAGGCTTGATATCGTCTGCTAAGCATCTAAGGAAAGTTGTCTTACCGATACCATTTTCACCAATGATGGCTATGCGTTCACCTGCTTCAACGAGTAAATTAAAATTCTTAAATAATTCTTTATCAAAACCGTGGGTTAAATTTTTAATTTCAACTGCCTGACGATGAAGTTTATCTTTATCATCATAGTCAAAACGAATATAGGGATATTGACGACTTGAAGGTACAAATTCTTCTACTTTAATTTTTTCAATTTGTTTAGCACGACTTGTCGCTTGTCTTGCTTTAGAGGCATTTGCTGAGAAACGTCGTACAAACTCTTGTAGTTCTGCGATCTGTTCTTTCGCTTTATTGTTATCTTTTAATTTTTGCTGTTGAGACATGGTGGATGCTTCCATGTAGTTATCATAATTACCTGGATAGACTGTAAGTTTTCCATAATCCATATCTGCCATGTGCGTACATACTTGATTTAAGAAGTGCCTGTCATGGGAAATAATAATCATAGTGGAATTGCGATTATTGAGCGTGTCTTCTAACCATTGGATGGTATGAATATCTAAATTATTTGTTGGTTCATCAAGAAGTAAGATATCTGGATTTGAAAAAATAACTTGCGTTAAAAGAACGCGTAATTTAAAGCCAGGTGCAATTGCACTCATAGGGCCCTGGTGTTGTTCAATCGGAATACCCACACCAATCAATAATTCACCAGCTCGCGCTTCGGCTGTATAGCCATCAAATTCTGCATACACACTTTCAAGTTCGGCAGCTTTCATATAATCTTCTTCAGTTGCATCTGGATTCATGTAGATCGCATTTTTTTCTTCATTGGCCTTCCACATTTCTTCGTGACCCATCATCACAACATCAAGTACACGCTGATCTTCGTAGGCAAATTGATCTTGTTTTAACCAAGACATACGTTCATTTTTATCTAAAGAAATATTTCCTGAAGTAGGCTCTAATACGCCTGCTAAAATTTTCATGAAGGTTGATTTACCGCAACCATTAGCACCAATTAATCCATAACGATTGCCATCACCAAATTTAACAGAAACATTTTCGAAGAGGGGTTTTGCACCAAATTGAATGGTGATGTTGTTACTAATAAGCACGCTTTAATTCCTTAAATTTTATTTAAATTGATTACGAATAGCCACTTCATTAATCGTTAATTGACCGCCACGTGGCATCGCTTCTTTAATAGCTTTTCCTACGCATACAAACATCGCTGGCGTGTGATCATCGGGTAGATTTAAAAGCTTAGCAACTTTATCAAAATCAAAGCCATCCATAGGGCAGGTATCATAACCCATAGATTTAGCGACTAACATTAAATTCATCGCAGCCATACCGCATGAGCGCATAGCTTCATCACGCTGCACTTGAGGTTTGTCATTATAATACTGATTGATTGCAGGTACTAAATAATCTTGCACAGGTTTTGGTGCGTCTTTCCAATAGCGTGCCGGTTCTTTTTCCCATGCCATAAGATCAGCAACAAGCACAATCAGAATAGAAGCCTCTTCAACTTGCGCTTGATTCCAGCTAGCTTCTCTAATTTTTTGTCTTAATGGTTTAGCAGTGACCACCACAAATCGCCAATTTTGAATATTGAATGCGGTAGGGGATAAAAGAGCATTAGATAAAAGCGTTTGAATTTATTCTTCAGTGATAACGTGATTTACATCATAGTGTTTTATAGCACGTCTTTTATGTATAGCTTCTATTACATTCATTTAGTTTTTCCTCTTAGTATTCAATTTTACGGATTGTAAGATAAGTGTCACCGATAGGTTTTTCCCATGTAACTTCCTCACCTAACTTAGCTCCAATAAGCGCTTCAGCTAATGGCGACAAGTAACTCACTTTTCTTTTATGGATATCTGCTTCATCTTCACCTACAATTTCAAACATTGAAATTTTCCCTTCATCATCTTCAACGGTTACTTTTGCACCAAATAACACAATCGAATGATCTTCATCTTTAGGTGTTGTAAGAATGGCTGACTCGATACGTGCTGCAAAATAACGCATATCACGCTCAACAGTTGCAATTTTTTGTTTTGCAATGGGGTCATCTTTTTTTTGTTTTAAAATTTTACGTTCTTTTTCAAGCGCACCAATGGTTTCATTCAGAAGTTGTAAGCCATTAGGTGTTACGTAATTAGGCTCATCACTTAATGGTCTTTCAGGAATATCAATGCCCGCGTGCTCTAAATCATTTTCTTTAACAAAAGCTCGACTCATATTTTTATAGTGTTGTGAAGTAAATAATGTTAAGTTATTTTTGTTTAAGATTATAATCTATTAAATTATATAAAATAAAAGTGAATATTGAGTATATTAATAGCTGACACAAGAGATAATTATTAGAATTGAACAAATTATATTTAAAACTTGAGCTATTTAATGATAATAATTAGAAATGCGGAAATAACTGATTCAAGAGATGTCCTGGAATGCTGCCACTGCGGCGCTGCCAAATATATCTAACTCTGTACTCATACTTCCTCCTTAGTTCTGCTTTTTGTTATTCTAACTGTGTATTCACTTGTTGCTTGTAATCCTGGCGGATGTTTGTCAGGGTTGTTCTCTAAAAACTCTTTTACAACTGATTGTGTAAGACGCTTTTCGTAAAACTCAGGGAGATCATGTTCTTTTGTAAACTTAAACATTTCTGCCCAATCGCTAGTCCAATATCTTGTTTTTAAAATTCTTGATAGTGTTCCAACATTAGTTTTTAAACTAGTAACGTTTAAAGTTCTACACGCTTCATTAAGAGCCATATCAACTTTATCTTTTTTTACTTTTATATCAGTTATTTGTTTTTCTAATTCATTTATCTTGTCTTGCATATTGA
>SHXT01000013.1 GCA_009693175.1 Candidatus Methylopumilus sp. | reverse complement strand
GACCCATTGCTGTACAAATTTATTAGGCGCTAAGATTTTTATATGCTGCTGATCTAATTCGAACTTGAGGGGTTTGATCCAGGTATTAAATTGCTGAGCGGAGAGCTCTTTCTTAAAACGCTCGAGACAGTGGGACCAAAAATTTTCCATTAAAGGTAAAATCCAATATATATATTATTCAATGACACAACTTCTTCTTGATTTGGCATTTTAGAGAACCAGAGCGGTGTAAAAACGCTTTTTAGGAATGATTGCTTTACGAGAATCATCTTAACCGAACCCACCTAAGTTATCCACAGACCTTTTTAGGTTTCTTAAATAAATAATCGTTGACATCATTGGTGATGTGGAGTAAATTTCGCGGTCCTTATCGAATTATTATAGCTGGAGAAAGACAATGAAACGTACCTATCAACCATCAAAAGTAAAACGTGCTCGCACGCATGGTTTTTTAGTACGCATGAAGACTCGCGCAGGTCGTGCCGTATTGGCAGCACGCCGTGCCAAGGGCCGCGCTCGTATCGGTCTATAAAGACTTTTTTCTGGCAAATTCTTCATAATTTGCAAACTAAATTAACTAAACTTACAAAAACGGATGAATTCTCATTCGTTTTTAATTTTCGCAAGCGCCTTTCTTCCCAGCATTTAAGCTTTCATTATCAGCCAAACGCTGTGTCCTTATTTCGTTTAGGTATGGTGGTGGGTAAAAAAACTCAAAAATTGGCTGTGAAGCGCAATTATATGAGACGTGTCTTGCGTGAATTAATGAGAAAAAAACAAGAACAACTCTTAAATTTTGATATAGTGATACGCATTCAAAAATCGTTTTATCGAAATGATTTTGTGACCATTGAAACAGAGATTGATCAAATAATTGCGAAAATCAAAAATTGAAATCAATCGCAATTTTATTTGTCAGATGTTATCAATTATTATTAAGTCCTTTTTTTGGTCAGCAATGTCGGTTTACACCTACTTGTTCAAAATACACAATTGATGCAATCAATAAAAAAGGCATTGTAAAAGGGATTTTTTTATCAATGAAGCGAATAGGCAAATGTCATCCTTGGTGTGAGGGTGGACATGATCCTGTTGCTTAATTTTGGAATTTTATAAGTTATGGATACGAAACGTTTAATACTCTTTGTTGTATTGTCTTTTTCAATTCTTTTGGTATGGGATTCTTGGCAGCGCAAAACTGCTCCTGTCACTGATACAACTTCACAACAAGATGTAAGCATTCCATCTTCACAAAAATTAAATAACACACAAGACACTAAAGTCATTACATCTGAATCCAATTTTAAATTAGAAACAGGTGCGCGCATTAAAGTTGCCACCGATTTATATCAAATTGAAATAGACACAGTGGGCGGAGATATTCGACGCTTACTTTTAAATAATCATTTAGCTGATAATGCACAAGATAAATTCTTATTATTAGATGACGCTCAAAAACCTTTGTTGTATGTGGCGCAAACAGGCCTTATTGGGAATGACTTACCCACACACAAAACAATCTTTACAACTGACAAAACAAATTACTCTTTAGAGCATGGTCAAAATAATTTAGATGTTAAATTAAATTATAAAAATCAAGATGTCGAAGTTTTAAAGATTATTTCTTTTGAGCGCGATAGTTATCAAATTCAAGTGCGCTATGAAATTACTAATCATGGTAAGGTAGCGATTACACCTTCTGCTTATTTCCAGCTTGTACATGATGATGAGTCAAATCAAGGCAGCGCAGTTGCTCCCACATTCACTGGCGGCGCTTATTATACTGATGCAGATAAATTTCAAAAAATTAAATTTACTGAAATGAAAAAGCACGATTTATCTTTGATTGCATTAGATGGATGGGCAGGTGTTGTGCAACAATATTTTGCCAGTGCTTGGATTTTACCTTCTAATCAAAAGCGTGAATTTTATACAAAACAAGTGGCCGATAATATTTATTCGTCAGGCGTGTTGACACAACTTCCTACAATTCAACCCGGGGAGGAAAAAGAATTTTCTACAAAACTTTATTCAGGACCTCAAATAAAAGAGCAGCTTGAAAAGGCTGCACCTGGTTTGGTTTATACAGTGGACTATGGTTGGCTTACTTTTGTTGCGTCACCTTTGTTTGTGGTGCTTTCTTGGATTCAAAAAGTGGTGAACAATTGGGGTGGTGCAATTATTCTTCTTACAGTGTTAATTAAAATTCTTTTTTATCCACTCTCTGCGTCTAGTTATAAATCAATGGCGCAGTTGCGCGAACTTGCTCCTCGCTTACAAAGCATGAAAGAAAAATTTGGCGAAGATAAAGTTAAATTTCAACAAGCAATGTTAGAGCTTTATCGCACAGAAAAAATTAATCCAATGGGTGGTTGTTTGCCTATCTTGATTCAGATTCCTGTTTTCATCGCGCTCTATTGGGTATTGATGGGCGCTGTTGAATTAAGACATGCGCCTTTCATGTTATGGATCACAGATCTTTCTGTAAAAGATCCTTACTATATTTTACCTATCATTATGGGTATCAGTATGATTGTGCAAACAAAACTTAATCCTGCGCCGACTGATCCTATGCAAGCGAAGTTGATGATGATTATGCCTGTTGTTTTCAGTGTGTTTTTCTTTTTCTTCCCAGCAGGACTAGTGCTTTATTGGGTGATTAATAATTTGTTATCTATTCTTCAACAATGGATGATCAATCGTTCGATTCATGCGGCAACGTTAGCTAAGAAAGGCAATGCGCCTCGCACCTAATTTAGATACCATTGCCGCCATTGCAACACCCATGGGGGCTGGCGGTATCGGCGTCGTTAGAATTTCTGGCGCCAAAGCAGGCGATATTGCCAAACATCTTTTAGGTGTCTGTCCACCCAATCGTTTAGCGTCTTACCTTCCTTTTTTAGATGCGAAAGGCCATGTGATTGATCGTGGCATCGCCTTGTTTTTTAAATCCCCCCATTCATATACCGGTGAAGATGTTTTAGAACTGCAGGGCCATGGCGGTACAGCAGTCATGCAGATTTTATTGTCTCGTTGTATCGAAAGCGGCGCGAGACTGGCCAAACCAGGAGAATTTACCGAACGCGCTTTTTTGAATGACAAGATTGATTTGGCCCAAGCGGAAGCCGTCGCTGATTTAATTAATGCATCCACTGCCGAAGCTGCCAAAAGTGCGATGTTATCACTAAGCGGTTATTTTTCAAATAAAATCAATGAGTTACTAAAAGATCTCATTGATTTACGTATGTATATTGAGGCTTGTTTAGATTTTCCTGAAGAGGATATTGATTTTATTACTAAGGGAAAGGTAGAAGAAAAGCTTTCAAATCTTACATCTCGTATGGATGAGGTCATAGCGTCTGCTAGACAGGGCCATTTATTACGTGAAGGCTTAACGGTGGTATTAGTGGGGCAACCTAATGTTGGTAAATCGAGCTTACTTAATCAATTGGTGGGTGATGATCATGCCATTGTGACTTCAATTCCTGGTACTACTCGCGACCCTATTAAAAGCTCGGTGCAAATAGATGGCGTTCCTTTACATGTGATCGACACAGCAGGTTTGCGAGATACAAGCGATGAAATTGAAAAAATGGGCATTGAAAAAACATGGATTTCAATAGAAAAGGCCAATATCGCATTATTTTTAGTGGATGCTGGTAGAGGTATTGCCAATTATGAAAAAACTATTTTAAAACGCATACCACAAGACGTTTTGAAAGTCTGGGTTCATAATAAAATTGATTTATTGCCTAAAAAAACTTCTTCTGAAATCATTGATGGTGAACATCACGTGTTTATTTCCGCAAAAAAAGGAGAAGGGATTTCTAACCTTAAGGCAACCTTATTAAAAATAGCTGGCGTGGAATATGGTAAAGACGGAAACCAGGGCATTTTTATGGCCAGACAGCGTCATTTAGATGCTTTAAATCAAGTGGGATCCCATTTAAGTGAGGCTAAGGAACATTTTCAATCCCCTGAACTGTTAGCCGAAGAACTCAGACAGGCGCAAACGTTTCTTGCTTCTATCACTGGGGAATTTACGCCAGATGATCTTTTAGGCGAGATTTTTAGTCGTTTTTGTATCGGTAAGTAGATTTTTTGTTTCACGTGGAACCATTCCATTGCTATTTTTATAGAAATGTTTCACGTGGAACACTTATTTCATAGTGATTTTGATGAGATTCTAGTAAAATTACATCTTTTCAACATGATGTAAAGCTCAATGGAATTTCCAAATCATTTCGACGTTATTGTTGTGGGTGGCGGACATGCCGGCACAGAAGCAGCCTTGGCGTCAGCTCGCATGGGGCAAAAAACATTACTTTTAACTCATAATATTGAAACGCTTGGACAAATGTCATGTAATCCATCGATTGGTGGTATTGGCAAAGGACATCTTGTGAGGGAAATTGATGCTTTAGGTGGCATTATGGGCATTGCAACCGACGAAGCGGGCATTCAATTTCGTATTTTAAATAGTAGTAAAGGACCCGCGGTAAGAGCGACTCGAGCCCAAGCGGATCGCATTCTATATAAAGCAGCAATTCGTTATCGCCTTGAAAATCAGCCCAATCTTTGGCTCTTTCAACAGGCGGCAGACGATATTCTTATAGATAAGGATCGTGTGACAGGCGTTGTGACGCAAATCGGAATTCAATTTAAATCTAAAACCGTGGTGTTAACCGCAGGCACTTTTTTAGGTGGTTTGGTGCATATAGGCTTAAAAAACTATCCAGCAGGCCGCGCAGGTGATCCACCTTCGCTATCTTTGGCGCATCGCTTACGCGACATTGGATTGCCCGTTGGCCGCCTTAAAACAGGAACACCCCCTAGAATTGACGGGCGTACGATTAATTACGCTGTGATGCAAGAGCAGCCTGGCGACAGCCCTACGCCTTATATGTCTTTTTATGGCAAAAAAACAACTCATCCAAGGCAAATATCGTGCTGGATAACGCATACGAATGAATCTACACATGACATTATCCGCGGTGGCCTTGATCGATCTCCCATGTATACAGGTGTCATTGAAGGGGTTGGACCACGCTATTGCCCATCCGTTGAAGATAAAATTCATCGATTTGCCGACAAAGACTCGCATCAAATTTTTTTAGAGCCTGAGGGCTTAAATACTAATGAAATTTATCCAAATGGTATTTCAACTAGCCTTCCTTTTGATATTCAATGTAAATTAGTCAATTCAATCAATGGGTTAGAGAATGCTCACATCTTAAGACCGGGGTATGCCATTGAATATGATTACTTTGATCCGCGTAATTTGAAATCAAGCTTAGAAAATAAATCAATTCAAGGATTATTTTTTGCAGGACAAATTAATGGCACCACAGGTTATGAGGAGGCTGCGGCCCAAGGACTATTGGCAGGTACAAATGCTGCATTGATGACACAAGACAAAGAAGCTTGGTGTCCAAAACGTGATGAAGCCTATTTGGGTGTTTTAGTAGATGATCTTATTACACGAGGCGTATCAGAACCCTACAGAATGTTTACGAGCCGCGCAGAATACCGCTTGATGTTAAGAGAAGACAATGCTGACCTAAGACTCACAACACTTGGTCGCAATTTGGGTTTGGTAGAGGATGATCGCTGGAGCATGTTCAATCAAAAACAAGATTCGATTCTGTCAGAAGAAACGCGTTTAAAAAAATTCTTTGTAAGACCCAATGACATTTCACTTAAAAAACAACATGCCATTATTGGCAAGCCGATTGACCATGAATATAACTTGTTTGAATTATTAAGACGACCTGAAGTGAGTTTTGCAGGCGTGAAAGAGCTCATGCAAGAAGACGTAAATTTGGTTGATCCCGCGGTGCGTGAGCAAGTTGAAATTTCAGCCAAATATAAAGGCTATATTGTAAGACAACAAGAAGAGGTAGATCGCAGCCGAGATCAGCTCGACATTCCACTGCCTAACGATCTTGATTATAAAGAAGTGCACGGCTTAAGCACAGAAGCAGAACAAAAGTTAAATCTTCATAAGCCTGAAAATTTAGGACAAGCTTCGCGCATTTCTGGCATTACACCAGCAACCATTTCTTTACTATTAGTTTTTATTAAACGTAAACATAAACCTAAAAAAATAATAGCGAAGCGCCCTGAAAAAGCGGCATGAATGACAGTATAAAAAAAGACCGTAACCTATTGGTTGAAGGATGTCGGCTAATGAGTTTGAATCTATCTGAGCAAATGATAGATAAGTTGATGCAGTATTTAGATTTGATTAAAAAATGGAATCGCGTGTATAACTTAACTGCGATTCGTGAGCGAGATGAAATGATTAAATTTCATATGCTTGACAGCTTATCTATTTTAAATCACGTGCATGTAAAACATGTGTTAGATGTGGGAAGTGGTGCGGGATTTCCGGGGATTGTATTAGCGATTACTAATCCTGAGTTACAAGTGACTGTGATGGATTCAGTGAATAAAAAAACAAGTTTCATGCAACAAGTTAAAAGCGAATTAGCGCTTACTAATTTATTTGTAGTGAATAGTCGCGTGGAAGATTATCAGCCAGCAAAACTTTTTGAAGCAATCATTACGCGCGCTTTTTCAAGCATTAAAAATATGATGTCACTCACACAGCACGCATTAGAAAAAAAAGGCATATGGTTGGCGATGAAATCGAAAGAAGTTAAAAAAGAATTAGCAGCATTCAAACAAAACCAATACACATTGATTACGCTTGAAGTGCCTTTTATTCATGCAGAACGATATTTAGTTCAGCTTAATAGAGAAAATAATTAAATATGCGTATTTTAGCTATCACTAATCAAAAAGGCGGCGTTGGTAAAACGACAACTTCTGTGAATTTGGCAGCAAGTCTGGCTGCAAAAAATAAATCAGTATTATTGATTGATCTTGACCCACAAGGTAATGCTACTACTGGCTCAGGCATCGATAAGTCAACACTCACAACATCAATTTATGATGTACTTATTCAAAGAAAATCATTTAAAGATATTACGATTACATGTGAACGTGGTAGTTTTGATTTAGCGCCTTCGAATCGCGATCTAGCGGGTGCCGAAGTTGAATTGGTGAACGAGAGTAAAAGAGAAACTCGCTTGAAAGATGCCTTGCGACATTTAAAAAAAGCTTACGATTATGTTTTATTAGATTGTCCGCCTGCACTTAATTTAATTACAGTTAATGCATTAACTGCTGCAGATGCGGTATTGATTCCAATGCAATGTGAATATTATGCATTAGAAGGATTATCTGATTTAGTCAATACGATTAAAAAAGTCAGAAGTAATTTAAATCCCCACATTGAAATTGAAGGATTGCTAAAAACATTATTTGATAGTCGAAATATGTTAGCACAACAAGTCTCCGATCAATTATCTTCACATTTTGGCGATAAAGTTTATGAAACTATTATTCCTCGTAATGTGAGATTAGCGGAAGCACCCAGTCACGGCATGCCTATTTTAATGTATGACAAATCATCTAAAGGTGCGGTAGCGTATTTAAAACTTGCTGAAGAAATCATACAAAAAGAAATGAGGAAGTCACATGGTTAAACTAAAAGGATTAGGACGAGGACTCGATGCTTTGCTTGCGAGCAGTGAACATGAAACTATAAAAAATGAGGGTACGTTACAAACTTTACTGATTGATGAATTAAGACCAGGTAAATTTCAACCTCGAAGCATCATGAATGAAGAAGCGTTACAAGCGCTTGCACAATCCATTCTTAAACAAGGGGTGATGCAACCCATTATCGTGAGACCTATCGGCAATAATCAATACGAAATTATTGCAGGCGAAAGACGTTGGCGCGCAGCAAAACTTGCCAATCTTACAGACATTCCAGTCATTATTAAAAATATTCCTGATGAGTCGGCTTTAGCGATGGCGCTCATTGAAAATATTCAACGTGAAAATTTAAATCCACTTGAAGAAGCGCTTGGCATAAAACGCTTGATCGATGAATTTAATATGACACATGAGTCTGCTGCAGACGCAGTGGGTAAATCACGTGTCACGGTATCTAATTTATTAAGATTACTTACATTGACCCAACCCGTTCAGGATCGGTTGTTGGCGGGTAAAATTGATATGGGGCATGCAAGAGCATTGATTGGTTTGGAAGGTAGTCAGCAAGTGATGCTTTGTGAAGAAATTATTCAGAAAAATCTTTCAGTGCGCGAAGTTGAAGCTTTAGTGAAAAACTTACAAAATGGTTACAAAACTGGGGTATCACCTTCTTCCCCTAAAAAGACCAATGCCGATGTGCGTCAGCTAGAAGAATCTTTGGCAGAAACTTTGGGCGCTTTAGTCACTATTGATGCCAAAAAGAACGGCTCCGGTGTATTAAAAGTGCATTATCGTAATTTGGAGCAATTGGATGAAATCCTTAAAAAAATTAAACGATAAATGCCCGTTTATCCTTGACGAAAAGGATAAATCCGTAGAAAATTACGTGTTTTCTGACGCAGGCAAAAGACTAGTAAAATCATGATGCCAACCTCAATAAATTGGCAAAAGAAAGCGTCATTTGTTTTAACAGTTTTTGTAGCGATTTTGTTTGGTCTAGACGCAGGTATTTCAGTTTTGATTGGCATGATGTCGGTTGGTTCTGGAATGATGATAGGTTCTCGCATAGCCAATAGAACATCAAAAAGCAAAGAGCCTTTCGGCATAGTGATTAATATGCTAAAAGCCGAAGCAGTTAAAATCATAGTTGTGATCACAGTGTTATGGATTGCTTTTAAATTTTATAAAGCACTCGTTCCACTTGCTTTGATTGTTGGGCTTGCAGGTGCAGCGATTCTGTCAGGCGTTTCAATTGTTAAATTAAATAAAATTGATAAATGAATTTAGGATAGTTTGATGGAACATGAAGGTACATTAAGTTCGCCATCGCAATATATTGAACATCATTTAAGTTTTAATACGCAAGGTGCTGAGGCGTCTTTTTGGACGATTCATATAGACACTTTAGTGATGTCAGTCATTCTGGGTTTGATTGCCATGGGCCTTATATGGATGGTAGCTAAAAAAGCTACTGCGGGTGTTCCTTCAAAAGCTCAAGCATTCGTTGAGCTTCTTTTTGATTTCGTAGATGACCAAGTTAAAAATATTTTTCATGGTGATCGCCATGCATTTATTGCTCCTGCGGCGCTGACTGTGTTTGTTTGGGTGCTAGTGATGAATGCGATGGACTTTTTACCAGTTGACATTATGGCTTCGATCTATAGTTTTTTAGGTATTCATAAATGGCGAAGTGTGCCTACTTCTGATGTGAATACTACTTTTGCGCTTGCACTCGCAGTCTGGTTCCTTATGATTTACTTTGGCATTAAAGTAAAAGGATTAGGTGGCTGGTTGCATGAACTATACACTGCACCTTTTGGCGCCAAAATTTGGGTTTGGCCTTTTAACTTTCTATTCAATCTAATTGAATACGTGTCAAAACCTTTGTCTCACTCTCTTCGACTTTTCGGCAATATGTACGCAGGCGAAGTTATTTTTTTACTTTTAGGCTTATGGGCTGCGACGGGCGTTTCAGGACTTGTTTTTGGAGCGATATTGGGCGCAGGCTGGTCTATATTCCATATTTTAATTGTTGTGCTTCAAGCTTTTATTTTTATGATGCTCACAGTGGTTTATTTAGCGATGGCGCACGAAGGCCATTAATTAATTTTTAATGTAATTTTTAACTGAAGGGAAAGCAAACATGGAAACAACTCAATATTTAGCAATGATTCAGGCTTATACAGGTATTGGTATTGGTTTGATAATTGGATTAGGTGCGCTTGGTGCATGTATCGGTATCGGTATTATGTGTGCAAGTTTTTTAGAAGGCGCTGCAAGACAACCTGAAATGATTCCTCAATTACAAGCGAAAGTGTTTTTACTATTAGGTTTGATTGACGCTTCATTCATTATTGGCGTAGGCTTAGCAATGATGTTTGCGTTCGCAAATCCATTATTAAGCGTTGTCGCAAAATAATTGTTTAGGTTCTTTATACTGAACTTAAACAAGGAGCAAACATGAATATTAATTTTACGTTAATTGCCCAAGCAATTGCTTTTGCAATTCTCATCTGGTTTACGGTGAAATTTGTATGGCCACCGCTTTTAGGCGCAATTGAAAAACGTCAAAAAGAAATTGCTGATGGATTAGCAGCAGCTCAAGAAGGTAAAGCTTCTTTAGAAATCGCTGAGAAAAAATCTGCGCAATCAGTTGGTGAAGCTAAACAAAAAGCAGCTGAAATCATTTCACAAGCCGAAAAAAGAGCGTCAGAACTTTTAGAAGAAGCAAAACATCAAGCCAAGGCAGAAGGTGATCGCATTGTTTTGGGTGCGAAAGCAGAGATTAATCAAGAAGTAAATCGTGCGAAAGAGTCTTTACGCGCTCAAGTGTCAACGCTTGCAATTGCAGGCGCTGAAAAAATCTTATTAAAAGAAATTGATAAGAAAACCCATAGCGACATGCTAAATAAATTAGCGAAAGAACTTTAGGAACAATATGGCAGAAATTTCAACCATCGCAAGACCTTATGCTGTAGCAGCGTTTAATCTTGCGAAAGAAAAAAAAGCACTTAAAGAGTGGTCTGAGATGTTGAAATTTTTAGCACAAGTTTCTCAAGATGAGCGCATGCATACATTTATTAATGATTCAAAAATATCTGACGATGATCGTGAAAAAGCACTCATTAATATTTCAGCTGAAAGACTGAATGCATATGGTGAAAATTTAATTAAACTTTTAATTGAATATAAAAGACTTAATGTATTGCCTGAAATTAGTTCAGCTTTTGAGACTTTAAAAGCTTCTGATGAAGGAACTTTAGATGCTGAAATTATTGTGGCATCCAAACCTTCAGATAAAGAAGTGGATATATTGGTCAAAAGTTTAGAAAAGAAATTTAATAAAAAGATTGATGCAAAAGTAACGATCGATGAAGCAATCATAGGTGGTATTAAAGTGATTGTAGGCGACACCGTGATTGATGCTTCAGTTCGTGAGCAATTACAAAATTTAGCCTACGCATTGAAATCGTAAGCTAGTTAATTATCAGGAGATAGTAATGCAGTTATCAACATCAGAAATTAGTGAACTTATTAAAAGTCGACTAGAGAATTTCTCGACAAGCGCTGAAGCGCGAACACAAGGTACAGTTGTGTCAGTAACTGATGGCATTGTACGTATTCACGGACTGTCGAACGTGATGTCTGGTGAGATGATCGAATTCCCAGGAAATACTTACGGACTTGCATTGAACCTTGAGCGTGACTCGGTAGGCGCTGTGGTATTAGGTGATTATGAACACATTACTGAAGGTGATATTTGTAAATGTACAGGTAGAATTTTAGAAGTACCTGTAGGACCAGAATTGATTGGACGTGTTGTCAATGCACTAGGACAACCGATTGATGGCAAGGGCCCAGTAAAAACAAAACTCACTGACAAAATTGAAAAAGTAGCGCCAGGCGTGATTGCGCGTAAATCTGTATCACAACCCGTACAAACAGGATTAAAGTCTGTTGACTCTATGGTGCCAGTTGGACGAGGCCAGCGTGAATTAATTATTGGTGACCGTCAAACAGGTAAAACAGCTTTAGCTACTGACGCAATCATTAATCAAAAAGGTCAGCACATGACCTGTATCTATGTCGCGATTGGTCAAAAAGCATCTACGATTTCAAACGTAGTGCGTAAACTCGAAGAGCATGGCGCGATGGAATATACAATCGTGGTGGCAGCTTCTGCATCTGATTCAGCAGCATTACAATTTTTAGCACCATACGCTGGTTGCACAATGGGAGAATATTTTCGTGATCGCGGTGAAGATGCACTCATTATTTATGATGACTTAACAAAACAAGCGATTGCTTATCGTCAAATCTCATTACTCTTACGTCGCCCACCAGGCCGCGAAGCATACCCAGGCGATGTGTTTTATATTCACTCACGTTTACTTGAGCGCGCTGCACGTGTGAATGAAGACTATGTAGAAAAGTTTACAAAAGGAAAAGTTAAAGGTAAAACAGGTTCACTCACCGCATTGCCAGTGATTGAAACAGCTGCGGGTGACGTATCAGCATTCGTGCCTACTAATGTGATTTCAATTACAGATGGTCAAATTTTCTTGGAAACAGATTTATTTAATGCAGGTATTCGTCCAGCTATTAACGCAGGTATTTCTGTATCTCGTGTAGGAGGTGCTGCTCAAACTAAAGTCATTAAAAAATTAGGCGGCGGTGTACGTTTAGCGTTGGCACAGTATCGCGAGTTAGCAGCGTTTGCACAATTTGCATCCGATCTTGATGAGGCAACACGTAAACAACTTGATCGTGGCCGTATGTTTACTGAACTTATGAAACAAGCACAGTATGCACCTCTAAGCGTTTCACAAATGGCGGTGAGTTTATTTGCAGCAAACAAAGGATATTTTGATGATGTTCCAACACCTAAAGTGTTGGCATTTGAAAATGCATTGCATGGTTTTATGCATTCTAAATATAAAAAAATTATGCAAGACATAGAAAAAACAGCAGACTTATCAGGTGACAATGAAAAAGCACTTGAAAAAGCTATTGAAGATTTTAAATCAAGTAACGCTTACTAATATAAAGAGTCATTATGGCCGGTAGTAAAGAAATCAGAACCAAGATCAAGAGCGTAGAAAATACACGCAAGATCACAAAAGCGATGGAAATGGTTGCAGCGTCCAAGATGCGTAAAGCACAAGAGCGCATGCGTCAAGCACGTCCTTATGCTGAAAAAATTAGAAATGTAGCGGCGCACTTGTCCTATGCAAAATCTGAATATAAACATCCTTTCCTCGTAAAGAAAGACCAAGTAAAAAATATTGGTCTTATCGTGGTGACTTCAGACAAAGGGTTATGTGGTGGTCTTAATACTAACGTATTAAGAATGTCAGTGAATCAAATGAAACAATGGGAATCACAAGGCAAAAAAATTCAAGTCAGTGCTTTGGGTAATAAAGGATTTGGTTTCATGACACGCATTAATGCAAATGTGAAGTCACATATTACTGGATTAGGTGATACACCGCATGTTGAAAAGTTAATTGGCGCAATCAAGGTGATGTTAGATGCATATATCAATCATGAGATTGATCAGCTTTTTATTTGTTATACCAAATTTATTAATACGATGAAGCAAGAACCTGTAGTTGATCAATTGCTGCCTCTTGCAGGTGAAAAAATAGGAAGTCCTGAAGGTCCATGGGACTACATTTATGAGCCCGATGCACAAATGGTGATTGATCAATTATTAACACGTTATATTGAGTCATTGATTTATCATGGCGTGACAGAAAATATGGCATCAGAACAATCTGCACGCATGGTTGCAATGAAGTCAGCGTCAGATAATGCAAAAAATGTGATTGATGAATTGAAATTGATTTACAACAAAGCACGTCAAGCAGCAATTACAAAAGAAATTTCAGAAATTGTGGGTGGTGCAGCCGCGGTTGCATAACATTGAATTAATTATTTAGAGTCTTCAAGGAAAAAAAATGGCCAGTAAACAAATCGGAAAAGTAGTGCAATGTATCGGCGCGGTGGTGGACGTTGAGTTTCCTCGCGATCAAATGCCTAAAGTATTTGATGCATTGCTGATAGATGACAAGGACTCACAAGCTGAAGCAGGGTTGACACTTGAAGTGCAACAACAGCTCGGTGATGGAATTGTGAGAACGATTGCAATGGGCTCATCCGATGGACTTAGCCGCGGTACTGCATTTAAATCAACAGGCGCTCCTATCAATGTGCCTGTAGGAAAAGGTACACTTGGCCGCATCATGGATGTATTAGGTCGTCCGATTGACGAAATGGGTCCGATTAAATCTAAAGAATTCCGTTCAATTCATCAAAAAGCACCAGAGTTTAAAGACTTATCACCTTCAGTGGACCTTCTTGAAACAGGTATTAAGGTGATTGACTTAATTTGCCCATTCGCTAAAGGTGGTAAGGTGGGACTCTTCGGAGGTGCCGGTGTGGGAAAAACCGTAAACATGTTGGAATTGATTAATAACATTGCAAAACAACACTCAGGTTTATCTGTGTTCGCAGGTGTAGGTGAACGTACGCGTGAAGGGAATGACTTCTATCATGAAATGTCTGACGCTGGCGTGATTAAGTTAGATGATATGGAAGAATCAAAAGTGGCGATGGTGTTTGGTCAGATGAATGAGCCACCAGGGAATCGTTTACGTGTAGCACTTTCAGGCTTAACCATGGCTGAAAAATTTCGTGATGAAGGTCGTGATGTTCTTTTCTTCGTGGACAATATTTATCGTTATACACTTGCAGGTACTGAAGTATCAGCCCTTTTAGGGCGTATGCCTTCAGCGGTAGGTTATCAACCAACACTTGCTGATGAAATGGGGCGCTTGCAAGAGCGTATTACTTCTACAAAAACAGGTTCCATTACATCGATCCAAGCGGTTTATGTGCCAGCGGATGACTTGACTGATCCGTCACCTGCAACGACATTCCAACACTTGGATTCAACCGTTGTGTTGTCGCGTGATATTGCTTCTCTTGGTATTTATCCCGCAGTGGATCCTTTGGATTCAACATCACGTCAACTTGATCCTTTAGTCGTGGGTGAAGAGCATTATCAAGTGGCACGCTCAGTGCAATCTACATTACAACGCTATAAGGAATTACGCGACATCATTGCAATTCTTGGTATGGATGAATTATCTCCAGAAGATAAATTAGCCGTGAGTCGTGCACGAAAGATTCAACGCTTCTTGTCACAGCCTTTCCATGTGGCCGAAGTATTTACAGGCTCTCCAGGTAAATATGTTTCACTCAAAGACACCATCAAAAGCTTTAAAGCCATTGTGAATGGTGAATATGATGATTTACCAGAACAAGCATTCTATATGGTAGGCAGCATAGACGAAGTTGTTGCAAAAGCAAAAACATTATCTTAATTTATAAGAAGGCAAGAATGACATGGTTGCAACGGTTCATATTGATGTAGTGAGTGCTGAAGAATCCATTTTTTCAGGTGAAGCTGAATTTGTGGTAGCACCTGCACAAATGGGAGAAGTCGGTATCTATCCTCGCCATGCACCTATGATTACTTCGATTAAACCAGGTGCACTTCGTATTAAATTAGCCGATAAGAATGAAGAGCAACTCATTTATATTTCAGGCGGTATTTTAGAAGTTCAGCCAGGGATCATTACGGTACTCGCTGATACGGCGATTCGTGGTCATGATCTTGATGAAGCGCAAGCAAATGCTGCTAAAAAAGCAGCTGAAGAAGCGATGAAAAATCGTGCATCAGATGTGGATTATGCAAAAGCGCAGGCTGAATTTGTGGAAGCGATTGCACAAATCCAAGCAATCGAAAAATTACGTAAGAAACACTAACTTAAAAACCTACAGAATTATTAAAAGCGGCTTTAAAGCCCCTTTTTTTATGTCATTGAAAGACAAATAACCGATAAAATACGAATGATGTCTTTATCTATTGTGATTTTAGCTGCAGGCAAAGGAACGCGTATGCGTTCAGATTTACCCAAAGTCTTGCAATCTTTAGCGCATAAACCGCTTCTAGGTTATGTCATTGATGCCGCTGTGACATTTAATCCCGAACCATTGATTGTGGTGTATGGCTGCGGAGGAGATATTGTTAAAAAAACATTTCCATCTCAAAAAATTCAATGGGTAGAACAAAAAGAGCAATTAGGCACGGGGCACGCTTTGCAGCAAACACTTCCTTTTATTAAAGACGTTGGCAGTACGTTAATTCTTTATGGCGATGTGCCTTTGATTGACCATACAACGATTCGTAAGCTTATTCAAAAAGGCCAAACACACTTGGCTGTTCTCACATTTAATAAACAAGACCCAACCGGATATGGTCGTATGATTCGAGAGAGTGGCAAAATAAAAAAAATCGTTGAAGAAAATGATTGTGATGACCTACAAAAAAATATTCAAGAAATTAACACAGGCATCATGTGTGCTCCCAATGCATTATTAAAAAATTGGCTTTCAAGACTTAACAATCGAAACAACCAAAAAGAATATTATTTAACCGATATTGTGAGGTTATCGATTGAAGATAACATTGAAGTATTAAGCGAATCTGCGGATAATGAAGTATCCATTACCGGCATTAATTCTAAATCTGAATTAGCAACCATGGAAAGAAACTATCAACTTATGACAGCGCAAAAACTTATGGAACAAGGCGTCACAATTATGGATCCAGCACGTATTGATATTCGTGGCGAATTGATTGCAGGAAAAGATGTCACGATTGATATAGGCTGTGTTTTTGAAGGCAAAGTTGTTTTAGGAAACAACGTACGCGTGAGTGCTTATTCCTACATCAAAGATAGCGTTATTGGAGATAGCTCGATGATTGAAGCCTATTCACACATTGTTGAAAGTCAGATTGGCGAGCATGTTCGTATAGGACCATTTGCAAGATTAAGACCTGGCACTCAACTTAAAAACAATGTGCATATTGGAAACTTTGTTGAAATTAAAAATAGCCAGGTGAATGAAAATACAAACATTAATCATTTAAGTTATGTTGGTGATAGCCATGTGGGTAAATCAGTCAACATAGGTGCTGGCACAATTACATGTAATTATGATGGCACAAATAAACATCAAACGATCATTGAAGATGAAGTGTTTATAGGATCAAATACTGCATTAGTCGCTCCAGTTAAAATTGGTAAAGGTGCCACCATTGCAGCCGGATCTACTATTACTAAAGATGCTCCCCCAGGTGAACTTACTGTATCACGCGATAAGCAAACGAGTATTGCTGGCTGGAAAAAACCTACAAAAAAATAAGGAGAAAATATATGTGCGGCATTGTAGGTGCAATTTCAAATCAAAACATCGTTCCCAATTTAATTGAAGGATTAAGTCGTCTCGAATATCGTGGTTACGATTCATCAGGCATTGCAGTACTTCGAAATGGTATTGAGCGTGTTCGATCCGTGGGCCGTGTCGCTGAAATTGAAAGCATGGTTAAAGATCAAAAACTTGAAGGATTTTTAGGTATTGGCCATACCCGATGGGCGACACATGGTGGCGTCACAGAGCTTAATGCTCATCCTCATATTTCAGAAGGTGAAATTGCAGTCGTACACAATGGCATCATTGAAAATTATGAAGAAGAACGTGAGCGACTTAAAAAATTAGGTTATCAATTTGAATCACAAACAGACACAGAAGTGATTGCACATCTTATCCATTATTTTGTAACACACAAAAACAAATCACTTTTAGAAGCGACCCAAATGTTAGCGCAGGAATTAAGAGGCGCATTTGCCATTGCTGTGATTTCACTTAAAAATCCAGATGAAATGATCTGCGCACGATTAGGCTGCCCGCTCATTATTGGGCTGGGGGACACACAGAATTTTATTGCATCCGATATTTCTGCACTTTTATCTGTCACTAAAAAAGTGATTTATCTTGAGGATGGTGATGTTGTAGAAGTCAAGCGAGAAGGCATTAAAATTTTTGATAAAAATAAAAAAGCTATTACACGTAAGACTCATATCAGTGACGTGGCTTTGTCATCGATAGAATTAGGTCCTTATGATCACTTCATGCAAAAAGAAATTTATGAGCAGCCCCGTGCCTTAACTGACACGATTGAAGGCATCATTGATGCAGGTCATTTTGATGTGAGTCTTTTTGGGAAAGATGCAAAAGAAGTTTTTTCTAACATGGATAGTATTTTAATTTTGGCTGCAGGTACCAGTTACTATGCAGGTGTTACAGCAAAATACTGGCTAGAAAGTATTGCAAAAATATCGACGACTGTTGAAATATCCAGTGAATATCGTTATCGAGATTCTGTGCCCAATCCTAAGCAACTTATTTTAACTATTTCTCAATCTGGCGAAACATTGGACACGATGGAAGCTTTAAAACATGCGCAGTCTTTAGGGCAACATTTAAGTTTAGCCATTTGTAATGTGCAAGAAAGTGCGATTGCGCGCGCTTCAAAACTTGTTTTATATACGAGAGCGGGTGCTGAAATTGGTGTGGCGTCTACTAAAGCATTTACTACACAACTTGTGACACTCTTTAGTTTAGCTGTGACCATTGCAAGCTTTAAAAAAATTCTTAAAAAAGAAGAAGAGAAAACTTATTTAGAAAATTTAAGACAATTACCTGGAAGCATTCAACAAGCGCTTAATTTAGAGCCGCAAATTAAAGAATGGGCAAAATTATTTGCAGATAAACACAATGCATTATTCTTAGGCCGAGGCATTCATTATCCGATTGCGATGGAAGGTGCTTTAAAATTAAAAGAAATTTCTTATATCCATGCAGAAGCTTATCCTGCTGGTGAACTCAAACATGGGCCGCTTGCGTTAGTGGATAATGATATGCCGGTGGTAGTCATTGCGCCCAATGATAAATTGCTCGAGAAAGTAAAATCAAATATGCAGGAAGTTAAAGCACGCGGTGGAGAACTTTTTGTCTTTGCCGATGCGGATAGTCATTTTATTGAAAGCGCAGGGGTGCGCGTGATTAGGACACCAAGACATACAGGCGTGTTGTCACCGATCATTCATGCAATTCCAATCCAATTATTAGCCTATCACGCAGCCCTTATTAAAGGCACAGACGTGGATAAACCACGTAATCTTGCAAAGTCTGTTACGGTTGAATAATAAAACGTTTAAAATATCATCTTTAAAAAAATCTATAAGTTTTTTTCATGGCTCAATTCATTAAACCTAAAGCTTTATCAATAGTCGTCCCCGTTTGCAATGAAGAAGATAATGTTGCGGATCTGATTTTTGAAATTCGTAAGGCACTGCAAAAAAAAATTACCTATGAAATTATTTATGTAGATGACGGTAGTAAGGATCGCACTTATAAAAATTTAAAGACTTTACAAAAAACATATCAAGAGCTTCGTCTTATAAGTCATCAAAAAAGCTGTGGCCAAAGCACATCTATTAGAACAGGTGTTAAACATGCGCATTATGATTGGATCGTAACGCTCGATGGTGATGGTCAAAATAATCCAGCAGATATTCTTAAGTTATTGAACATGTTAAAGGAAGGCGTTGAACTTGTAAGCGGAAATCGTCGCCATAGCAGACGTGATAGTTGGGTTAAAAGAATTTCTTCTGTCATTGCAAATGGTGTTCGATCATGGATGCTGCAAGATGACACGCCTGATTCAGGTTGTGGCTTAAAGCTTTTTTCTAAAGAAGTATTTTTAGATTTACCTTACTTTGATCATATGCATCGTTTTTTACCGGCACTTATCAAGCGTCACGGCGGTCTTATTATTTCAGTGCCCATAAGTCATCGTCCTCGTTCACATGGGTATTCCAATTATGGAACCCTTGATCGCTTATTAGTTGGGGTTGTCGATTTATTTGGTGTAGCTTGGTTACAACGTCGCGCAAAATTACCAAAAATACATAAGGAAGAATAATGAATCAAGGCTTTAGTTATTTCTTGTGGCATATTGTTGAAGCCACGCAAAATTATTTTAATATGATGTCCGGACAAGATCTTACATGGCTGGTTGTAGGTTTATTTGGGCAATTACTTTTTATGATGCGCTTTATTGTGCAATGGATTCATAGCGAGCGACATCAAAAAAGCCTTATTCCTATAAGTTTTTGGTATTTTAGTTTATTAGGTAGCATCATTGTGTTGGCTTATGGAATTCATAAAACTGAACTTGTGATTATTGTAGGACAACTTCCAGGAACGCTTGTGTACATCAGAAATCTGATGTTGCTTAGACAAGAGCAGGCAAAAAATTAAAGTAATAATTTTTTTTAAGCGTCATATTGTAAATATTCGTAAAGGGGAAAACATTCCCCTATAAGTTAATTTTCTTAAATTTTAAAAGGACTTGATAGATGGAAACTAAAACAATTTTAAAATATGCTGCAGTCGTTGTTGTTGTCACAGGATCATTATTTGTAGCCTACAATGCGCAAGATGAAATCACTGATCAGGCAGGCGAAATTAAAGTTTTACAAAATCAAATCGCAGTACTTAATGATACAGCCGCTCAAAACGAAGAGCTCATAACTAAAAATAAAGCGCTTGAAAAAGAAGTAAAAAACTTGGAAGCAAAATTAGGGACAAAAACGAAAGTGGCTGCACCTCAAAAAATAGCTAAGTCAAAGAGTTTAGCTAAGCCTAAGATGGCGAAAAAGGCCCATAAAAAAGCTAAGAAAAAATAATTTAATAGTAGTTTTTATACCAATCAATAAACTTTTTAATACCTTCTTCAATGGAGGTGTTAGGTTTAAATTTCACCCATTGATTGAGTTCTGAAGTATCTGCTGAAGTCACTTTCACATCGCCCAGCTGCATGCCCGCCATTTTTTTATGACCTTTTTTACCTAAGGCATCTTCAAGAGTTTCAATAAATTTTATTAATGGGATCGGCTGACTATTACCAATATTAAAAATACGATAAGGTGCATGACTTGTGGCTGGATCAGGTTTGTTTGTATCAAAATTAATATTAGGTGTTGCAGATTTGAATAGTGTTTCTTTGATAGAGTCTACGATGTCATCAATATAAGTAAAGTCGCGCATCATATCACCATGATTAAAAATTTCTATAGGTGCATCATTTAAGATGGCTTTGGTGAATAACATAGGCGACATGTCAGGTCTGCCCCATGGACCATAGACTGTAAAAAAACGTAATCCTGTTGTAGGCAATTGATAAAGATGACTATAGGTATGTGCCATAAGCTCATTGGTTTTTTTAGTCACCGCGTAAAGACTAATAGGATGATCTACATTGTCATGTTCACTAAAAGGTATTTTAGTATTACCACCATAAACACTTGAACTGCTAGCAAAGACAAGGTGTTCAGTTTTAATTTTGCGACATCCTTCCAAAATATTCATAAATCCTTGAATGTTTGAATCGATATAAGCGTAAGGATTTTGAATTGAATAACGCACACCTGCTTGCGCTGCTAAATGAAGTACACGCTGAGGAGATTCTTTTTCAAAAAGATTTAAAACATCTTGTTTGTTTTTAATGTCGAGCTTAATAAAACGAAATTTAGAATAACTATCAAGAGTTTTGAGGCGATCTTTTTTTAAAGTGACATCGTAATAGTCATTAAGATTATCAATACCAATAATGTCATATCCGTCATCAAGAAGTTTTTTGGCGCTATGCATCCCAATAAATCCTGCCACGCCTGTGACTAAAATTTTCATTTAACGACCGATAGGATGGTAATTAAACCCAAGTGCACGCACTGTTTTAGGATCATAAAGATTTCGACCATCAAAAATGATAGGCGATTTTAATGAAGATTTAATCAAAGTAAAATCAGGACTTCTAAATTCTGTCCACTCAGTCACAATAATGAGTGCATCAGCATTTTTAAGTGCATCATTTTGATGGGTTGTTAAAGATAAATGTTTCTCATCTTTAAAAATACGTTTAGCTTCATCTATAGCGACTGGATCATAAGCTGTGACAGTTGCACCTGCCTTAATAAGTTCATGAATAAGTACTTGACTTGAAGCTTCTCTCATATCATCTGTATTGGGTTTAAATGCTAAGCCCCATAATGCAAAATGTTTGCCTTTGAGGCTATTGCCAAATTGAGCTTTAATTTTTTTAGACAATATATGTTTTTGTAAGTTATTCACTTCTTCAACGGCTGTGAGCAATTTCAAATCCAAATTTGCAACATCTTTAGCTGTTTTAATAAGCGCTTTTACATCTTTCGGAAAACAAGAACCGCCATAACCACAGCCCGGATATAAAAAATGATAACCAATACGTGGATCAGAACCAATGCCTTGTCTTACCATTTCAATATCTGCACCCACAACTTCGGCTAGGTTAGCTAATTCATTCATAAAGCTAATGCGTGTAGCGAGCATTGCATTCGCTGCATATTTAATAAGTTCAGCACTTCTTACGTTGGTAATAACAATACGATCATGATTTCTTTGGAAAGGCGCATAAATTTGTTTCATGATTTCAATCGCTTCAAGATCTTCCGTACCAATGACAATACGATCAGGGCGCATAAAATCTTCAACGGCAGCACCTTCTTTCAAAAATTCTGGATTAGAGACAACGCTAAAATGAGTAGAAAGTTTTCTTTTTTTGAGTTCTTCAGTGATGACATTTTTGACTTTATCACCTGTCCCAATAGGCACAGTTGATTTATCGACAATTACTTTTTTAGATGTCATAAAGCGACCAATATTACGCGCAGCCTCAGTAACATATTGAAGGTCAGCTGAGCCATCCTCATCGGGCGGCGTCCCTACAGCAATAAATTGGATTTCACCAAAATGTACCGCTTCTTCGATATTGGTGGTAAATGAAAGACGCCTATTTTCAACATTACGTTTTACAATATCAAGAAGACCGGGTTCGTGAATTGGAATGCCACCTTTTTTTAAAATACGTATTTTATGTTGATCAATGTCAAGACAAAGCACATGATTGCCAACTTCGGCTAAACAAGCGCCACTGACCAAACCTACGTAACCTGCACCTATCACTGTAATTTTCATATTAAATTTTAACGAAATCTAATTAAGTATCATTTTACCTCATTGAAATAGATTATTTTGAATAGTTAATTGATAGCTTAATGATTAGCTTATAATTTATCTTAATGAAAATATTTGATACTCATTTTTTAGCGTTAGCCTGTCTTCTCTCCAAAGGACATCTTCTCATTGAGGATGTTCCTGGGACAGGCAAGACATTGCTTGCAAAAAATTTAGCGCAGAAACTAGACATTAAAACGACTCGTCTTCAATGTACGAATGATTTACTACCATCGGATATATTGGGCTACAATTTTTATGATCAAGCAAAAAAGAAGATGGCCTTTAAAAAAGGCCCCATATTTAGTCAAGTTTTATTAGCGGATGAATTAAATCGAGCCCCTTCTAAAACACAATCAGCACTTTTGGAAGCTATGGAGGAAAGTCAAGTGACTATTGAAGGTGAAACCTATTCACTTGAAAAACCTTTTTTTGTGATCGCAACGCAAAATCCAAGAGAGCATGTAGGTGTATTTGATTTGCCAGAGTCACAAATAGACCGCTTTTACTTGTCTCTTAAAATGAATGAGCTCAGTCGTACAGATTACAAAACTATATTGACTCAAGAAAAAAATACTTCACCACTTGATACCATTAAAAATATTCCACAAGGTAGTTCTAACATTATAAAAATTCAGTCACTGATTGAAAAAATTTATATGAATACTGATGTACTTGAATATCAACTGACGCTTGTCAAAAAAACTGAAGAAGTTTTAGAGATTAATTTAGCCATTCGATATCGAAAGCAGCTTTATAGATTATCTCAATCGATTGCTTATTTATCGGGTAGAGATTTTGTGACGCCAGACGACATTCAGGCTGTATTTATTCCTTCTTTAAGACATCGATGTAAACATTTGAGCGACTCGGAAACCATTCATTTACTTGAAAAGGTTATAAAAACTACTAAAGCACCTTAAAGCATGCAAATCGCGTGGACGCATAAGCTTTCTTTTCAACTGCAACATAAAAAAAAATTACGACAACGTATTGAAAGTATCCGTCAAGTTTACGCATTGCCTAACCGTTTTGGACTTTACCTCGCATTTACTTTATTAGGATCTGTTGCACTAGCCATCAGACTACAAAATAATATTTTGTTACTTATCGTGGTCATACTGATGGTCATTTTTTTTCTGTCCATGATTTGGTCAGCAGAAAATTTAATCGGGGTTTCTTGCCAAGTACAAAAAAAAATTTGTTTTGCCAACACACTTAATTCTATCTTTATTCATATTCATAAACCTCAAGGTGCCATGGATATTGATTTTATTTACAATAAAGTCACGACAAAGGTAGATACTACAAAAAAAATTAATATTAAAGTTTTTTTAAATCAACGCGGACGTGAAGTTGTGAGCCCCATGATTCTGCAGTCAGGTTTTCCTTTTGGATTAATCCGCGCGTGGGTCGCACTCACAGCAGGCGAAGTGATTGTGGCACCGAGCCCTGCGTCTTTAAAAGAAGTGAGGCAATATTTAGATGTGATGAATACCCTCATCAATCATCATTTAGATCGCGATCAGGGAGATTCAGTCGATCACTACAGAGATGCTTTAATATCTGACCCGCTCTCAAGAATTGATTGGAAGATCTTTGCATTAAAAGGTAAGAAGCTCACCAAGGTCTCACATAAGGATAAACGACATGACCACACTATCCTTGACTATGCATCAATCCAAAAGCTTGGTAAAGAAAAAGCATTGAGCGTCTTATGCGCAGCCTTGATCTATTGTGAAGCGAATCATATTCCGTGGGAATTAAAGCTTCCTAAAAAAAATATTCATCATCAGTCATCCAATGCAATTTATCTGGCCTATGAATCTCTTGCCCTTGCATAATTTTTATAAGCAACCTAAAAATCGTTTTTTTATATGGTTGCTACCATTAAATTTTATTCTCATGAAATATTTAATTTGGTTTGCTATGCCACTTTATTTAGTGGGCTGGATTTTTTTACAGACTAGGCTATTGACATATATTCATTTAATTCTACGCGCATTAATATACGGTATTTTGATTGCAGCTGCATTGTATGTTGAAAAAGATTTTACTAAGGCTGAGTTTTGGGTGTCACTTCTTTTTTATTTAATCCCTTTGATTGAATGGCATGACGATAAAAAAATTTCTAACTTATTGTTGACGCCTATTATTTTTTTAGTGGCTTCGGTGTTTATTTTTAAACCAGATTTTTTCATCATGCTTTTTATGATCATCTGGCTAATCTTTTTCCTATTTATTTATATTGAGCTTTATTGCAAGCAAGCTTTAAATTTATTTACCATTCGCTGGGGTTATCTTATTCGCATATCAAGCATTATCTCAGTTCTATCCTTGATCGTTTTTATAGCCCTTCCGCGATTTTCCTTTGGCATCATCCCCTCATTTAATAAGGCTAAAGATAGTTTATTAAGCTTAAACGATCAGATTGATTTAGATACGCTAGGCCCTATCCAAAAAAATGATGCAGTGAGTATGCGCATTTTAGTAGAAGGGGAAAAACCTCAAAAGGATTTCTACTGGAAAATTTATGTCTTAAGCGATAACGATGCAGTCTCTTGGAAAAGAGATGCCAATGCCAAAGAGATCATGCAACAACAAAATAAAACATCAAACGATAAAATACGTTATAAGGTTTTATCTGACGGAGTAGAAATCAAAGCCGTTCCGTCCATAGGTATGCCCATTGTGACCCCTGACATTGAAGGCATGCTCATAATCAATGAAAATGGAGAAATTATTTTACGAGATAAAACAAAAACTTTACGCGATATTTTTATCAGTAATTCTCTTGAAACTTCTGACGGAAGTCCTTACAAAGAAAAAATAGCCATTCAAATGGCACCAGAGATTCAAGCGTGGGCAAAAAAATTACGTGCCTCATCTGATAGTGATCAAAGCTTTGTCAAAGCCTTCATAAGCCACTTACAAAAAGAATTTAGGTATACGCTTAATACGAAGGTATTTCAGTATAACGGTCTCGATCAATTTTTTTTCAATGAAAAAAAAGGCTACTGCAGCCACTTCGCGATGGCGCTGGCTACTGCCTTACGTGCCAATCAAATTCCTGCCAATGTGGTCATGGGCTTCTACCATGGGGAGTGGAATGAAGTGGGCGGCTACTATATTTTAAGAAATTCAGATGCACATGCATGGGTTGAAGCAAAGTTAGATCATGGAGCTTGGCAAAGGATTGACCCCACAAAATTTATTCAACCCTTGCCGAACGAGATTAACCGACCCATGCAAACACAACAAACGGTAGACGGTAGGCGCTATAGATGGGAATTTTTGCGAACAATCTTACACCGCATAGATTACTTCGATGCTGAGGTGACGGGATCCATCTTATCTTATGGATACGACCAACAGGATGCTGCAATAATTAATATCGAACGCTGGAAAAATTTAAAGTCTGTCGGTTTTATGATTTCCGTGATGGCGATCGTTTTAATAGTGATGTTATTTGGTGTTTATTTACTTAAAATTAATCACTCATTTTTTAATGCTATTCAAATCATAGAAAGAAATTGGATCAATTTTTTAGAGAAACATTTTGCAAAAAAATTAATACATGAAAGTCTCAATCAATTTACTTCAAGACTTAATAAAAGAAGATTAGCGTTGATAATAAAAAAAGATATGCAATTGATCTCAGAAGCGATAACGAAGTATAAGTTTGGTCCATCAGATAAAGGGGGAAAAGATTTGTTGGCTATAAAAAAAATGATTAAAAACTTTAGCCGGGAATGTTCTAAGTACATTTCTATAAATCAAGTAAGATAACTTTATGCCACTGAATAAAATTTCTATGAATATTCTTTTTCTTAAACGGGTTGCTCTGTTTATTTTTGTAGGGTTTTTTGCTCTCTTGATGATCAAAGTCAAGGTTGATCATATCCTTTTGTGGGACATGATTTATGCGTTTCAAAATGTCGCAGCTAATCCTGATGCAGACTATTATTTAAAATTAGCACGCGATCTGATGGAGCAACAGTTTAGTTATAAATCGATCACACAAACAAATTTGTTATCGATTGTGATTGCTTTTATAAGCAAGTCAGCTAATGTTAAAGACTTGATTTGGGCAGGCAATTTATTAACACCCATCTGCTGCGCACTTACTTTTTTAGCGGTCGGATTATTTTTTTCAATCAAGTCAAATTTTAGCCCCTGGGGATGGTTAGTCGCTTTCTTAAGTCTATTAACATCCTATCTTTCTATAAGAATGGGCCCAGGTTATATTGATACAGATTTACTTAATACATTCTTTGTCTATTTAATCTCAGCGCTGATTTATTTTTTGGCGAATGTAGACGACTTAAAAAATAAATATTTTTTAGCTGCAACTCTTGGGGTACTTAATTTTTTATTCATTCGTTGGTATGGGCACGAGGGCTTCACCATTCTTTTTGTCATGGCCATCATCGCGAGTCAATGGTGTGCAAAAGAAAAAAGAAAACATATACTTGGATTCGTAAGTGTATTTATTTTATTGTCTTCCTTAGCGAGCGTAAATTTTTTCGGCTCAGCAACAGGACTGACGAGTTTATTCATTACAGATCAATTAGATGCTAGCATCATTGTCAAAAGCGGTATAAAGGTTTCAGAACTTCAGGTAAGCGAATTTAAAGCATGGCCGCATATTCTATTTGAGTGGCGATATCATTGGGCTTATGGTCTGATACTCGTTGCATTATCTTTAATTGGGAATTTATTTTGGCTTCTTACAGACATAAAAAAATTATGCGCCTATTTTATTCCCTTTGTTTTTATACCGATGAGTTTTTTTGTCGGAGATCGGTTTTATATTTATATCATTCCAATTTTTTGGTTTGGTTTATTTTATATGATCAAAGTTTGTATGATAAAAATCAAAGTCAACACACATGTGGCTGCTTTTATCGCGATCCTTTTCACGTGCGGTATATTCTTTACGCATTACTCTCCCCGCTGTTTTTTTGTTTTTGAAAAAACATGTCACGCTAAGGTGACGCTTTTTAGATTTCCCACTATCGACGTCACTAACGCTATAAAATTTGCGAATAAGGATTTAATTCAAGAAAATAATACGCTACTAGCGTGGTGGGATTATGGACACTATCTCGCACTTCATACTAAGTTTAATTTAGTATTTAGTCCTAGCAGCCCATTTATAAAAGACGTGACTACCTTTATTGATACTGTGCTTCTTGACGACGAAGTTTTGGCTTATCAAAAGCTTAAAGAGCAGTATAGTAAAGAGCTTAAGATAAATAAAGTTTATATTTTAGTAAATCGTGATCTTATTTATAAGATCCCATATTTTTATGAGGCGAGTAGTAGCGAAAAAATTACAATGCACAAAAAAGAAATGCCCATTACGTCGTTAGAATGCACGAAAAAGAGTACTGATGAAATGTGGTGTAATAAAGAGCTCATTAATTATAGAAATGGGACTGTGAATCAATCTCCTGGTATTTTTAAAATCATTTATCTAGATCACCAAGGAAAATTTTTAAGTGAAAAAATACTTAATAAAAAAGGTAAAAATACTCTTGTGCATTTTTCTTTGGGCAAGGATATAACTCAGAACAATATTATTATCCCCAAATGGATGAGTGAAACGATTCTGATGAAACTTTATTTGGGGCAGTTCAACCCCAAATTATTTAAACTTGTTTCCAATCATTTTCCTGACGCTAGAATTTATGAATTAAATTAATAAGAGGCCTTTTTTTAAGATATTGCATGAGCCGCATGTAGTATAAAATGATTTTATAACCTACTTGATCAAGACTATTTTTTTGAGTTATTAATGCGCCCAACCCTCAGAATTGCCATCGCCTTAGAAAAAACACTCAGGAGTCCATTTTGGTTTGGTTTTTGGGTCACTGTTATCTTATGGATGATCGCTACGACCAATCTGTTTAAGATGACGGATTTCGGGCGAAATACGAGCCTTGATGCTTTGACCAAGTTATATCCCTATGATTCTCTTTACCCCGATAATAGTTCATTATTTGTATTTGTAAATATTGACGATAATTCACTGAAGACTATAGGCCAATGGCCATGGCCGCGACAAATAAGCGCTAAGCTTATTGATAAGATTAGTCACTCTGGTGCAGCTGTCATTGGTGTCGATGTTTTATTTGCTGAAAAAGACCGTTTTTCTCCTGACAATTTAAGTCAAAGTTTAGGCATCTCAAAAAAAGAGATTGCAGCGATCGGTGCCCTTAACGGAGATAAGATGTTGGGGGATATAGTTAAAGAAACCCCTACCGTATTAGCTTTTGCCCTATCTAATCAAAAAATTAACAATAAGGAAACGTTGTCGAGCCATTTTGTTTTGATGGGAGATCCTCCACAGAATTTATTAAACGCTAATTCCCTCATCCAACCTATTTCAGAGCTTGAAGTTACAAAAGGCGTGGGATTCGTAAATACGAATAAAACGGAGGGTATGATCAGAGACACACCTATTGTGGCTAAATTTAAAGATAATTTTTTTCCGTCTATAGCGCTTGATATGTTGCGTGTTGTTCAAGGTGCGAGCAACCATGTCATGAAGCAGAGTGAGCTAGGTGAAGCGATCCTTATTAAAACAGGGCAACTTAACATCAAGGCCAATGACGAGGGCTCATTCATTTTTCATCATGGACACATGGATCGTTTTGCACAAATTCCAGCGTCTGACATATTGAGTAACAAAACGTTTGATCTTAAAAATAAGATTGTCATTATCGGCGCCTCAGCCGCAGGATTAGGCGACATTCACTCCAGTAATCTTGAGGATGACATTCCAGGTCCGTTTTTTCATTTACAGTTGATGGATCAGGTAATATCTGAGCGCTTCATTACTTACCATATTTTTTATGATCGATTGATTTTCTTGTTTTGTGCAGGCATCTCAATTTTATTCTCGTTTCTTACGTTACGTGTGGCTTATCGGTATGTCTTGATTGCAATACCTACGATTGCTGCCCTTTTAATTTTTTTGAGTGTTGAACGATTCTTGCATGCAGGCTTTATTTTTAATACACCCATTGCCTTGTTATTACTCTTTAGTGGTTCAATGACAACTTACTTTAATCAAATCGCGCAAAAAATTATTCTAGGGCGCGCCGTCGAAAAAGATATCGCAGACGCAAAAGATGTCCAAACTACTCTATTTCCAGCGCCCGATAGTATCAGTAATGTTTCGGGGGGCGTCATCCCTTACAAATCCTTATCAGGTGACTTTATTGACTACTTTAAAGTCGGCAACAAGATTTGTTTTATTGAGGGCGACGTATCTGGAAAGGGTATTCCTTCAGCTCTATTGATGGCAAGATCAGTAGCACTGTTTCGTTTATTTGCTAGACATAATTTAACTGCAGATGCAATTGCTAAACGAATCAATGATGAACTTTATTCGCATGGGACTGCAGATAAATTTGTCACCTCAGTCATGGGCTGGTATGACATGGAGAAGCAAGAACTTACATTTGTAAACTGTGGGCATAATCCAGTGCTGCTTCTTAATGAATCAGGACACCAGCTTTTTGATCAGACATCCCCTCCTCTCGGTGTAGTGGGTAAGGAGGACTTTAGCCCAAGCATTGTGACCTTAACTTATACGCCCCTTAACGTCCTATATATTGTAACGGATGGCATCTCTGAGGCGATGATTAAAGTTGCAAAAGATAAGGAGCAGGAGATTGGTATGGAAGGTCTTTTGCGGATCACACAAAAACAAACAACATTAAGTGCGATAGAAAGGGTTAAGCAAACATTAGCGCTTATTCGTAGCCAAAAGTTAAGGGCAACGGATGACGCTACGATTCTAGTCATCATGTATGAAGAGATTGCCTCTGAAGCAAGCCCTTCAAAGAATGAAAATCAATCTTAATCTAAAGCCTGGCTTCTCTCTCATTGAGCTTTTAGTCGCGATGGCGATTATCAGTCTCGTCATGTACTCCGGATTTAAGTCGATTGCTATGTTGGAGCAGAGAAGTGGCGCCGCGCAAAAAAGAGTAATCTGGCATGAAAAAGCAGAGCTTATTTTCAATAGTTTTTACGCGCTCTATCATA